>JALOMJ010000051.1 GCA_025455485.1 Bacteroidia bacterium
GGATATTCAGGGGAAACTGATTCAGTCGCTGACCTTAACCCAGGGCGAACATAAAATAGATTTGAGTTCATTTGCAGCTGGTGAGTATATTTTAAAAGCTAATAACCAATTGCAAAACCAACAGGTTATTTTAATAAAAGAATAAACACCTTCATAACTTTGCTCAAAAGCGCCTCCCAAAAAGGGGCGCTTTTTTTATATTTACGAAATGAGAATAGTTACTTACAATGTAAATGGCATTCGCTCCGCCATGAACAAGGGACTCACAACATGGATAAAAGAATCCCAGCCCGATATACTTTGCTTACAGGAAATAAAAGCTAGTCCAGAACAAGTTGGCTTGGTTGAGTTCGAAGAGTTTGGTTATCATAATTATTGGTATCCTGCACAAAAAAAGGGATACAGCGGTGTGGCCATTTTCACCAAACAAAAACCAATTCACGTTGAATACGGTTGCGGCAATACGTTGTACGACGAGGAGGGGCGCGTGTTGCGCATTGATTTTACCGATTTTTCCGTAATGAGCGTGTACCACCCCAGCGGTAGCAGTGGCGAAGACAGACAGGCCTTTAAAATGCAATGGCTGGATTTAACCCAAAATCAAACGCCAACACCAGCGGTTTTTTGCCGGAAGAACGGGAATGGATGGAAAAATTTATACAAAGCGGATTTATTGATTCGTTTCGCTGGTTCAATTCTTCGCCGCATCAATACACCTGGTGGAGTTACAGAGCCGGTTCAAGAGGAAAAAATTTAGGTTGGCGCATCGATTATAACCTGGTGAGTGAGGATTTAAAATCCCGACTGAAGGGTGCAGAGATTGCCTCGAAGGCTATTCACAGCGATCATTGCCCGGTTATACTTGACCTGGAATGAAACTGGTCTATACTTTTCAGCACTTGGGCTAAAATATTTACACTTAGCGGGGTTTAAGCTTATATTTGCTTAAACCAAACCTCTTAAAACAGGCCTATGAAAAAGTTGTGTACTCTTTGTGCCCTTTTCCTAGTGGTTTTTTTTGCAGGCTGTGCTGATAAAGAGCAAAAACAACCTGTACCTGCCTCCCAGGCTAAAGGTGGGGTAAAATTTGGCGGTATTTTAAGGGTAAATGAAATAGACCGCTTTAAAAGCCTGATGCCCATGGCCATCAGCGAGCAAAATGCCTACCACATTGCCTCCCAGGTTTACGAAGGTCTGGTAAAATACAATCAGTTTGATTTGAGTTTGGTGCCCGGCTTAGCAAAAACCTGGGAGATAAGCAAAGACCTTCGGGAATACACCTTTCACCTGAGAACAAATGCCAAATTTCATAACGACAGTTGTTTTAAAGAAGGCATTGGTCGTTATGCCACAGCCGGTGATGTGTTGTTTTCATTCGAGTCCTTGTGCTCAAAAAACATTAACAACAGCCAATTTGACATTACGTTTAAAGACCGTGTTGAAGGCGCCAATGAAAACTACGAACAATCAGGTTCGGGCAAAGTACACAGCATTTCAGGAGTTACGGTAATGGATGATTCCACCTTAAAAATAAAATTGCTTAACCCCGATCCTACCTTTCTGAACATATTGGCCATGCCCGGTTGTTTTGTTTTTCCTAAAGAAGCCGGCCTTAAATATGGCAACCGCATGCGAACCAAATGCGTGGGAACAGGTCCGTTTTTTGTTGATTTTATTTCTGAAGGAAAAATCGTCGAGTTAAAGAGGAATGCCGAGTATTGGGGAAAAGATGTGCACGGTAACCAATTGCCTTATCTTGATGGGATCCACTGGACCTTTGTGCCAGATAAAACCAAAGAGGTGGAACAATTTCGGGATGGGAAACTGGATGCCATCTACAACATTCCGGTGGATTTGTTTCACCAAACACTCGGACAGCTTCAGGACAAAACACAATCACCATTAAACTTTGACATTTATTCTTCCCCTGCATTAAGCACACATTTTTATGGCATGAACGTGCAAATGAATCCATTCTTTTCAGTGAGAGAAATACGCAGAGCCATGAACCTTGCCATTGACAGAAAAAAAATTGCTGAAATTACTTTAAAGGGAGAGGGCACAGCCGCAGTTTATGGCATTGTACCCTACACCAAAACATTTGAAAAAGCAGGCTACAATTACAAAGCATTACGTGGCTTCAACTACAATCCCGATTCGGCACGTAAACTTTTGAAGATGTCGGGATATCCCATGGGACAGGGATTACCTGCCTTTAATCTTGAAATAAATAGTGGTGGGGGAGAAAGGAACTTAATGGTAGCCCTGGCTGTTCAAAAAATGCTGAAGGACAACCTGGGTATTAATGTTAATCTCAATGTAGTGTCGTGGAGCGAACACATGAGCAATGTTCACTCCGGAAAAAGTGATTTTTTCAGATACGCCTGGGTTAGTGATTATCCCGACCCTGAATCTTTTCTTACCCTGTTTTATGGCCAGCACGTTCCTGACCGCATGGAAGAAAAATCCTACATTAACGTTGGGCGATTTAAAAACGTAAATTTTGATGCACTATTTTTAGCGTCTCGCCTGGAGTTAGACAAAGCAAAACGCTTTAAATTGATGCAACAAGCCGAGCAGATTTTAATGGATGAGGCTGCTTTCATGCCCTTGTATTACGATGAGAACATGCGCCTTGTTCAGAAGAACGTAAAAAACTTCAGAGAAAACCCTATGGGGTATATGGACATGACGTACGTGTATTTCTCCTGACTTTTGCTGAAACCAAAGGATTATTCCTGCTTAATTAAGAAACCAATCTTTGTTTTTTGTAATTTGGACTGCATAAAAACAAGGTGCAGCAATACATTATTATAGTGGCCGGTGGGCATGGAAGTCGCATGAAAAGCGATATCCCAAAACAATACCTCGAAGTTAAAGGCGTGCCAATAATTATCCGGGCCATTCGCTGTTTTTTAAATTATAAAGCAGACATTAAAATTATTGTTTGTGTGCACCCCTCTTACAAATTGCATTTAGAAGGCCTCATTAAAACTTTTCATTTGAGCGAATTCAGCATTCAAATTACCAATGGTGGCGATACACGATTTCAATCAGTAAAAAACGGATTACTGTTGGCCGATGAAGAACCTGCAGTGGTTGGCATTCATGATGCGGCCCGGCCATTTGTTTCGCTTACCACCATAGAACAATGTTTTGACACTGCCAGAATCAAAGGCAATGCCGTGCCCTGTTTGCCGGTGAACGAAAGTTTAAGAAAGATCAGCAATAACATCAATCAATCGGTTAATCGCAACGAGTATAAAGTTATTCAAACACCCCAATGTTTTGCTCTATCAAAGATTAAGAAAGCTTTTGAACAAGACTACAATTCCGGCTTTACAGATGATGCAACAGTACTTGAAAGTACAGGAGAATCTATTCATCTCGTTGAAGGCAATCCGGAGAACATAAAAATCACTTCCCCGTTTGATTTGATTATTGCGGAAGCACTGGCTGAAAAGGCATGAACAGTTCTGAAATTATAGACAGCTTAGAGTTGATGGCGCGCTTGATGGAACTTCACGGAGAAAACCCTTTTAAAATCAGAGCCATTTCAAATGCCGCGTTTAAATTGAATAAACTGCGCTATGCTTTTGAGGGAAAAAGCAAGGAGGAAATAGAAAACATTGAGGGTATAGGTAAAGGCATTTCTGCCAAGATTCTTGATTTGTTATACACCGGCGAAACCCAAGAGTTAAATGATTTGCTAGAAAAAACGCCAAGAGGGTTAATTGAAGTATTAAACATTAAAGGGCTGGGTCCAAAAAAGGTAAGGCAACTTTGGAAAGAACTTGATATTGAAAGCCTGGGCGAATTACTTTATGCCTGTAACGAAAACCGTTTAGTTTCACTCAAGGGTTTTGGTGAAAAAACCCAAACCCAGGTTAAACAAAATATTGAATTTAGCATTGGCAACCAAAACAAATACCATTATGCCGCGCTTGAGCAGATGATGCTGGATTTTGTTTTGCTTTTACAGGAAAAAGAAACAGGAATACAAGTGGCATTATGCGGGGAAATGGCCAGGCGATGCGAAGTGATTGAGAAACTTGAGGTACTGGTCGACAGAGAGCTTAAGCACGATTATACCGAAGTGCTGAAGCGAATACCCTTGCCATTGAATGTCCACACCTGTCTTCCGCAGGAGTTTTTTTACCACAAGGTACTGCTCAGTTCCACCGACGAACATATTAAAACAGCTGGTTTTCATCAGCTGAGACAAAAAAACTTTGCCAGCGAAGAAGAAGTTTATGCGGCACTTCAGCTGCAATACATTCAGCCCGAATTGCGAGAAGGATTTTCGGAGGTTTTACTTGCCAGAGAAAATAAGCTCCCGGAATTAATCACAGTAGAGCAATTAAAAGGCGTATTGCATTGCCACAGCACTTACAGTGATGGCGTGCACAGTGTAAAAGAAATGGCCGACGAATGCAAACGCCTGGGGTATCAGTACTTTGGTATTTGTGATCACTCACGCTCCGCTACCTACGCACAAGGATTAAGTATTGAAAGGGTGCAGGAACAGCATCGGGAAATAGATGCCCTGAACAAGACCTATTCTGATTTCAAAGTACTGAAGGGAATAGAAAGTGATATTCTTAATGATGGTTCTCTGGATTACCCAACAGACGTGTTAAAGTCATTTGATTTTGTGGTAGCCTCCATCCACTCCAATTTAAAAATGTCTGAAGCAAAAGCTACTCAGCGATTAATTGCAGCCATAGAAAACCCGTTCACATCCATACTGGGTCATCCCAGTGGCAGGTTATTATTGGCCAGAGCAGCTTACCCCATTGATTATAAAAAAGTAATTGATGCCTGCGCAGCAAATGGCGTGAGTATGGAATTAAATGCACACCCTTACCGTTTAGACATTGACTGGAAGTGGATTTATTATTGTCTTGAAAAAGAAGTGATGGTTTCCATCAATCCGGATGCGCACCACAAGGACGGTTTTAATGATTTGAAATACGGGGTGTACGCAGCCAGAAAAGGAATGCTCAGTAAAAAATACTGCCTGAATGCTTTGGATTTAAACGAAATTTTAAGGAAATTCAAAAACTAATGGCACTCCTGAATTCCATAGCGAGTTGGTTGATGAAAAAGCGCATGCACCAAATAGAACTGTTCATCAAATACCCCATTGATGTGCAGCAGGAATGGATGTATTCTCTGGTTTACGAAGCCTCCGAAACCTTTTACGGGAAAAAGCACGGGTTTGAGAACATAAAAAACTACAAACAGTTTAAAGAAAACGTTCCCGTGAACGATTATGAATCCCTGAAACCATTTATCGACAGAACCAGAAGAGGGGAGCAAAATCTTTTGTGGCACAGCGAAATCAAATGGTTTGCGAAAAGCAGCGGCACCACCGATAAAAGTAAGTTCTTGCCGGTAAGTTCAGAAAGTTTAGACGGTTGTCATTACAATGCAGGTCGTGATATGATTACGCTTCACTGTTTAAATCACCCCGACACACAATTGTTTACCGGAAAAAATTTGGCACTGGGAGGGAGTTTTAAAGAAGATATTTTTGAGGACCACAGCTCCTTTCATGGCGATGTTAGCGCCATAATCATTCACAACCTCCCCATGTGGGCCGACTATTTCAGGGCCCCTGAGGTAAGTATTGCTTTGATGGATGAATGGGAGAGTAAACTTGAAAAAATGACACTTAGCATGATGAACGAAAATGTGGTGAGTTTAGCAGGTGTGCCCAGTTGGATGCTGGTTTTAATGAAAAAAATTCTCGAAAAAAAGAAAGTCAGTTCAATCAAGGAGGTTTGGCCTAACCTCGAGGTGTATTTTCACGGAGGGGTTAATTTCGCGCCTTATAAGGAGCAATTTCAGCAATTGTTTAAAAAGGACGATGTACATTACCTTGAGCTGTACAATGCTTCTGAAGGATTTTTTGGTATTCAGGATCAAAATAACAGCGAAGAAATGCTGTTGATGCTCGATTACGGCATATTTTATGAATTTATTGAATTGCAAGATTTACAAAGGAACGACTTTTCCAAAACCATACATTTGGGCGAAGTTAAGGCGGGTGTGGATTACGCCATGATCATCAGTACCAACGCGGGGTTATGGCGCTACCAAATCGGGGATGTGATTCGGTTTACCAATACCAATCCTTACCGGTTTAAAATTACGGGCCGTACCAAACAGTTCATCAATGTGTTTGGTGAGGAATTAATGATACACAATACCGATCAGGCCATTGCCCAGGCTTGCGAAAAAGCTCACGCCATGGTAAAAGAGTACACGGTGGCCCCTGTTTTTATGAACACAACATCCGGCTCACACGAGTGGCTGATTGAGTTTGAAAAGGAACCTGAAAACTTTGATTTTTTCTGCGCCGTGCTCGATGAATCGCTTAAAAAGCAAAACAGCGATTACGAAGCCAAACGGTTTAATAATTACGTTATTCATTTCCCTCAAATTCGCCGTATGCCTCAGGGCACCTTCCTGCAATGGTTAAAACAAAATAATAAACTGGGTGGTCAGTACAAGGTTCCACGGTTAAGTAATAGCAGGAAAGTAGCAGAAGAATTGTTGGAAATTGCTGCAATGGGCAAAAGTGAAACCTTTTCATACCGTGATAATTAATGAATAACACCTGGCTCTTAAGAATCTGTATCCTTTTATTACTAGGTGCAATTGCTTGTTCATTTGTGCAGGACAAAACACCAAAACGCGTGGTCATAAAAGCACGTTTCGATCAGTTTACAATTGATAACATCGGCAACATCTACACAGTTTTGGAGGAAGAAATTGTGAAGTACCTCCCCAATGGCAAGTTTTTTGCTCGCTACAGCAACCTTAAGCTTGGAAAAATCAGTTCAGTTGATGCCACAAATCCCTTAAAAGTATTGTTGTACTATAAAGATTTTCAACAGTTGGTGTTTCTTGATAACCAACTATCAGTAAACAGCAATGAGGTATCTCTTGAAAACCTTGGTTTTGAGCAAACCGAACTGGCCTGTGCAGGAGCCAATAACAGTTTCTGGATTTATGACCGTAAAAACAACGAGTTGCTCAGGTTCAACGAAAACTCAAAAAAGATAAGTTCTACAGGCAATTTAAAACAAATTCTTAAAGCCAATTTAGACCCCAATTTTATGCGGGAGTACAATGGGTTTCTTTACCTGAACTGCCCTGAACAGGGAGTTTATGTTTTTGATTTTTATGGCGCCTTCAGCAAACTTATCCCCCTGAAAGGCTTAAGGGGTTTAAGGATTGACGAGGAAATAATTTATTACAGAAAAGACAGCAGCCTGTGCAGCTATAATTTTAAACTGCTTGAAGAAGGGTGTAAGCCATTGCCTGACCACAGCTTACTTAAGAGCGTAAACTACTTCAAACAATCGTTGTACCTGGCATACAAAGATTCTCTTGTGGCCTTTACACCCTGAGGCAAAGCAGTGATAAGCCCGGCCTTACAAACTTTAACAACTATTCTAATTCCAATCGCTCTCTAATTTGCTAAATTTGAAAAACCAGCGAATGCCGCAACAAACAATGCCTAATTTTGTAACTTGATCCGTGTCAACAAATTCTGAAATACTAATACAAAAGTTGGACGAATTTATCCGCAAGTATTACAAAAACTTGCTTTTAAAGGGCGTTTTATACACATTATCCATTGTGCTGTCTGTTTTTCTTACAGTTGTGCTTCTGGAATACTTTGGGCAGTTTAATTCTACATTTAGGGCACTTTTATTTTTTGGTTTTTTAATTGCGAGCCTGTCTGTTCTGTGGATGTATATATTTCAGCCCCTGCTTCGCCTCTATAGAATTGGTAACAGCCTGTCATACGAACAAGCAGCTCAAATTATCGGACAGCACTTTCAATCCGTCCAGGACAAATTGCTCAACGTGTTGCAACTACAAAGCGCAGGGCTAGCAAACAGCAACAAGGTTTTGCTTCTGGCAAGCATCGACCAAAAGATAGAACAGCTCAAACCCATCCCGTTTTCGGGTGCTATAAATTTTTCGGAGAACAAAAAGTACCTTCCTTATGCATTGCCTCTATTGTTTTTAACAATTGGCATTGCTTATTTCTGGCCACAGGTTATTAGCAAAGGAGCAGAGCGTTTGGTGAATTATTCAGTGTATTATGAAAAAGAAATGCCTTTTCAATTCGCCATTAAAAATAGCTCGCTTCAAACACTGCAAAGTACCGACTTCACGCTCGATATTGAAATGCAAGGAAAACAAGTGCCCGATGAGGTGTATCTGTTGATTAATGGAATTGAATACCGTATGCAAAAAGAGGGTATTGTTAACTTTTCACATGTATTCAGTAAACCTCAACAAAACATCCGTTTTCAGTTTAGTGCCGCAGGCTACGTCTCAAAAGAGTATGAACTGCAGGTGTTGCCAAAACCCACTCTGTTAAACTTTGACCTTGAATTGATTTTTCCGGCGTATTTAAAACGCGCGAATGAAAAAATTCCCAATACCGGGGATATACAAATTCCTCAAGGCACAAAAGTAAACTGGGTATTTACTACCCGAAACACCAACAATATTTTGCTTAAACTGGGCGACAGTTTGTTTCTACCGCAAAGGCTTACTGAAAATAAATTCGTCTTTTCAAAAAAGTTTAATGAAAGTACGCAATATAGCATCAAGCCCGTTAACAATTCCGTTTCGGTTTCTCCCGATTCAATGAACTACAACATCCTTGTGCTTGCCGATCAGTTTCCAGCGATTACGCTTGAAACCACACAGGATTCACTTGAGCCATCCAGTCTATATTACAGCGGTACCATTACTGATGATTATGGTTTTGAAGCACTCCGATTTCACTACAGCATTTTTACAAACGATTCAAATGGCCGTCCGGTTAAAATGGTAAATCAAATGGAACTTCCTGTTTCAAAAGATAAAACGTCTCAAACGTATTACCATTATTTTGAACTTAAACCTTTCGGACTTTTATCCGGAGATAAGGTGGAGTATTATTTTGAAGTGAGCGACAACGATGGCGTTAATGGCTCCAAAACCACGCGAAGCGAAACCAAGGTGTTTAAAACCCCTACAAAGGAGGAATTGATAAAAAATGCCGAGAAAAATAATAGCGAGATTAAAAAAGACCTTCAGGAAAGTATCAGCAAAGCCAAACAATTACAAAAAGACATCAATGAATTGAGCAAAAAAATAAACGATAAAAAGCAGCTCGGTTACGAAGAAAAAAAGAAGTTGGAAGAGGTACTCAAAAAGCAAAAGGAATTACAACAAAAAATTGATCAGTTAAAACAGGAAAATGAACGAAACAATAAAATGCAAAATGAATTCTCTCAAACCGATGAGTCCATTCTTGAAAAACAACAACAACTTGAAAAATTATTTGATGAGGTGATGACACCCGAGATGAAAAAGTTGTTTGATGAATTAAACAAAATGCTGGAAAAACTCGACAAAAACGAAGTTCAGGAAAAACTGGAGGAATTAAAACTGAATAATAAAGACATTGAAAAAGAACTCGACAGAAACCTGGAATTGTTTAAACAACTTGAAGTGGAACAAAAGATGCAGGCTGCGATCGATAAGTTGGATGAATTACAGAAAAAAGAAGAAGCCCTGAACAAGGAAACAGAAAATAAAAAGGAAGAAAACGATAAGTCGGTAAACAAAGAAACAGACGGGGATAAAAAAGAGGATAACGACACAAAGGAAAACAAATCGGAAGAAAAAAACAGAAAGCCCGATGCAGAGGACTTGAAAAAAAAGCAGGATGAAATAAACAAAGAATTTGACCAACTTAAACAGGATTTAAGAGAACTGGAGCAGAAAAATAAGGCCCTCGAGGAACCCAATGCACTCCCTGATCAAACACAAAAAGAGCAGGAAATTAGCAATGAATTAAACAACAGTTCCAAAGAATTGGGATCAAACAACAAAAAAAACGCATCCAAATCACAGAAGAAAGCTGCCCAAAGCATGCAGGAGATGAAAGAAGAAATGGAGCAATCCATGGAAGAAAACGAAGATGCCCAGAATGAAGAAAATGCCCAGGCCCTCCGCCAGATTCTTGAAAATTTACTGAACCTGTCCTTTGCTCAGGAAGAATTAATTAAAGTGCTGCCCAAAACACGCATTGATAATCCCCAATTTGTTCAAATTCCAAAACAACAAAATATACTTAAAGACGATAGTAAACTTATTGAGGACAGTTTGCTGGCATTGAGTAAAAGGGCACCTCAAGTATCGGCCACCATTAACCGCGAAATCAGTGCCATTAATTTAAACATTAACAAAACAGTGAAAGCCCTGGCCGAGAGGAATTCCGGTGAAAGTCAAATGCGCATGCAAGCCACCTTAACCTCGGTGAATAACCTCGCCTTGTTGCTTAACGAATCGCTCGAGCAAATGCAAAACCAAATGAAACAACAAATGCAAAGCAAGGGTCAAAAAAGCGGAAAATGTAAAAAACCCGGCAGTGGTTCAGGCAAAAACCCTTCCTCACAAGGCCAGCCTGTTCAAAATATGCGTAAAATGCAGGAGCAGCTAAATAAACAACTTCAGGAAATGAAGGATGCCCTGGAAAAAGGTCAAAAACCAGGCGATAAACCCGGGGACAAAAAAGGCCAAAAGCCGGGTTCGGGTTTGGGCCAAAATGGAAAAAGCGGCAATGGCATTCCGGTGAGTAGCGAACAGTTTGCCAAAATGGCCGCCCAACAAGAAGCCCTTAGGCGACAAATGCAAACTTTAATGGATAAGCTTAAAAACAGAGGGAATAAGCCCGGGGGCGACCTCAACACTTTAATGGAGCAAACCGAAAAAGACCTTGTAAACAAGCAAATTACAAATGAAACCATGAGACGACAACAAGAGATACTAACACGTCTTTTGGAGAGTGAAAAAGCAGAGCGGGAAAGAGACCAGGATGAGCAAAGAAAGAGTAATGAGGCTAAAAATCAGGAATTAAGCAACCCAGATAATTTTTTGGAGTATAAAAGGCAGAAGGAAAAAGAAATGGAACTGTTAAATACTGTGCCCCCCGGTCTAACACCTTATTATAAAGAAAAAGTCAATAATTACTTTAACGGATTAAACAGGAGATGATTCCGGCCAAATATGAAACGCTTAAAATAAGTTCAGACGTGAATAACCTGAGGCTTGTTGAAAGATTGATAGAGGACGTGTGTGACGTGTATAATGTTCACGAAGACGTTTATGGCAACATGCTGATAGCGGTTACAGAAGCCGTTAACAACGCCATACACCACGGCAATAGAGATTTGCCTGAGAAAACAGTGAAAATTGGTTTTGAATCGCTTAACAATAAACTAGTGTTTACAGTGGTTGATGAAGGACCCGGCTTTGATTATCTGGGCTTGCCTGATCCCACAGACCCCGCCAACATTGATAAACCAAGCGGAAGAGGTGTTTTTTTAATGAAACACCTGGCCGATTCAATTGAATTTGAAAACAATGGCAGCAAAGTGCTTTTGGGTTTTTCTGTTTAACAAAATAGCCTGCCAAATCTTTAAAAAACACAAATTAGCGATTTCCCTTTTTTGCATTAAAAGAATGCGCTTACCTTTATAGGATAACATCTTATGCCGCGCTATTCTCTTTTAGTATTTCTTTATCTGCTGTCAGTATACGTTTTGCAGGCGCAAAATAAACTGGCAGAAGCCGAGAAACTGGCTTTACAATATTATGAGGCAAAAGAATACGAAAAGGCCAACGTCTATTTTAATGAATTGCACGAGTACAATCCAACAGCATGGTACCTTTATTACTATAAAAGTCTTGTGGCTGTGAAGGAGTATGATAAAGCAGAAAAAATAACGAAAAAGCAACTCCGAATAAACAAGTACAATGTGCAGTATTATGTTTATCTGGGTCGACTGTATGGCATTCAGAATGAATTTAAAAAAGAAAAGGAGTATTACGATAAAGCCATTAAGGAGTTGCTGCCCATGCCCCCTTATATTTATAATCTGGCCAGTGTTTTTATAGAAGAAAGTAAATACGACTATGCCATTCTGGTTTACAACAAAGCCCGTAAGGAAAGTCCCGACTACCCATATTTTTACGAAAGGGCTGAGGTGTATAAGCTTAAGAACGATTTGATTTCTATGATTAATGAATACCTGGATGCCTTGGAGTTCAGAGAGTCTGAATTGGAAACGGTGCAAATGAGACTTCAGAATTCATTGGGTTACGATGATGAAACCGGGGGGATAAACAACCCCTTATTGAAACAGGAACTGCAAAAACGCATTCAGAAATCGCCGGATAACATTGTTTTTTCTGAATTTCTTATTTTTATTTTAAAACAACAAAAAGATTTTAATGGGGCCTTTGTTCAATGCCGGGCATTAGATAAACGTTTCAAAGAGGATGGACGGAGACTTTACGACCTGGGTAGAATTTGTGTGTCTAATCAGGATTGGGAATGCGCTAAGCGTTGTTTTGATTATGTGGTTGAAAAGGGGCCACAGCACGTATTTTATGATCAGGCTATTGTAGAAGGATTAAATGCCGAATACCTTTACCTTACCGGTCAGGCCAGACAAGATATTGCCGCGTTAAAGGCATTGGAGGAAAAACTGAAAACTTCACTCCAAAAGTATAAAAGCATAAAAATGCAGCTCAGTTTACTGAGAAATTTAGTTAACATTCAGGCATTTTACCTCAATAACACCACGGATGCCATAGAGCTTCTGGAAGATTTTTTAACTAACACACAGGCAGAAGCCTTGGTGAAAGCGGAGTTTAAATTACTATTGGGCGACATTTATTTATTGCATGGAGAAATCTGGGAAGCCTCCTTACTCTATTCTCAGGTAGAAAAAGATTTTAAATATGAAGTGATTGCCCAGGAAGCAAAGTTCAGAAATGCAAAACTCAGTTATTATGCCGGAGATTTTCCCTGGGCTAAAACACAGGCCGATGTCCTTAAAGGTGCTACCTCAAAATTAATAGCAAACGACGCCTTGGATTTAAGCTTAATTATTACGGATGCGATTGGTGTAGACACAAACGACGGACCATTAAAACTGTTTTCAAGCGCAGATCTTTTGGTGGTTCAGCATAAATATCAGGAAGCAATACTTCGGTTAGACAGTATAAATTTACTCTTCGCCACGCATACGTTAGGCGATGATATTTACTTTAAGAAAGCACAAATATACCTGGGTCTTAACCAGTATGAAAATACCGAAACCATGTACAAAAATATACTGGAGTATTTTCCTGATGATCTCTATGGCGACGATGCCCAATTTAAACTTGCCGTCCTTTACGATAAGTATTTTTTGCAACCAGAAAAAGCTAAGCAGGCTTATGAGGAGGTGCTCACCAGGTACCCTGGCAGTATCTATACCGTTGAAGCCCGGAAAAGATACCGTCAAATCCGTGGCGACTTTCAAAGCAATTGAAGGTGATTCTGCACAAGGTTATAAAACAGCACATCTTTTTACATTGTGATTATCGGGTGGATGTGCTTCGGCTGGACCAGTTGCATCCCGAAATTAGTGGCAACAAATGGTTTAAATTACAACTTAACATAAAAGAAGCCGAAAGTCAACAAAAATCAACGCTGTTAACTTTCGGTGGAGCTTATTCCAATCATATTGCGGCCACCGCAGCAGCAGCAGCATACGGCGGATTTAAAAGCATTGGAATAATAAGAGGAGAAAAAACATCGGCCGGCAACCCTACTTTAAAGAGAGCTGCTGAGCATGGAATGGAATTGCATTTTGTAGATAGAGAAACCTATAAAAAAAAGCAAAACAAAGCGTTTGAAGCTTTGCTGAAGGAAAGGTATGGCGATTTTTATCTGATACCGGAAGGAGGAAATAACACCCTTGGGGCCTTGGGCTGCAAAAGCATCATGCAACACACTCAAGAGTACGATTATGTGATGTGCGCCTGTGGAACGGGCACAACCTTTTTAGGATTGATGATGGGCAAACAAAAGCACCAAACCCTCATCGGGATTAATGTTTTAAAAGGATCAAATACCCTGGCAGAGGAGCTGAGAACGCAAATGAAAACAATGAACCAGGAGGTTTATCAAGAGATAGCTGGCAATGAAGCGTTAAAGGATGCACTCATTACAAGCTCATTTATAACCGATCAGTATGCCTTTTCAGGCTATGCCGGCTACGACCAGGTGCTCATCGATTTTAAAAGCAATTTTGAATCAACCTATCAATTGCCACTGGATTATGTGTACACAACTAAATTGTTTTATGCCTGCCTGGAGCTCATAAATAAAAACAAATTTAAAAAAGGCGCCTCCATACTGGTGATTCACAGTGGTGGATTACAAGGCAACACCGGTTTTGAAGCACGCTATTTTAATAAGCTGATGCGGTAATTTAAACTTAGCCAACCATAAAGCTGTTCCGGATTTAGGGTACTGCTGCTGGGCACGTTAAGGATTTTAACGAAGCCATAACCTACCGACATGTGCTGGGATAAATTTCTTCGGTTTTGCAGTTGCAATCCTAATTGGAACTGTAGACAATACCCTTCAATTCCCCTTAACATTTTATCTGTACCATAACGGATTCTGGGTCCCATAAAATAGCGGGAACTTTCACCTTGTTTAAAGTAATAATTCAAGTCAATACCACTTATTAAACCTATGCCGGGGATGTGTTGTGGGGTACCAGAACTGCTGTCGTTGGTCGCAGGATAAATCACCCCAAAAGGATCAAATGTGAGTGAGACCGGAATCATTAGTCCTATTTTACCTGTACTTAAAAAGCGTTCGTAAGCAAACGTGATTCTGCCTACAAATAATCCAAACGGTTGCAAACCAAAGGCATTACGTGCTACCGATTCAGATAAAGTGTCGGCACGTAAGGGTTTTGAGTTTTTTTTAGCTTGCCCTATCAGAAAACGTTCTCCGTTTGCCTTTTCAATCAATAGTATTTCATTTTTGTTCAGGATACTTGTCTCCAATGAGTCTTTATAGAGGAAAAACACGTCATTTGTTGTAAGCGAAACTAAGGTTCCGAAAGCAGTTTTTCCTGATTTAAAAAACACTTTGTCTTGTGCCATCAGCAAATAGGGAAGAATAAACACTATGCACAAAAGCCGTCTCATTAAAATTTTAAGCCAACACAAATACCTGCGCTGGCTTTTGGCAACACAGTAAAATTAGGATAATAGCCGGACTGTGGGTCACTCACACTATAGTTGAACTGTTGTTTATAAACACCGTTCAGTATAAAAAAGCCTATAGCAAAGGACGATTTTA
>JALOMJ010000052.1 GCA_025455485.1 Bacteroidia bacterium
TGGTACCGGACTCTTTTTCCCGAATTCATCCGCACCAACTGCTACGTATCTTTTTAGTCAAAGCGATTTATTGCAAACACAACTTAGTCTTACCCTTACCTCAGTTTTTAATGCCACCAACAACCCTGCCAATTGTTTAGCTGAAAGTGATGTGATGAACATTTTTATTATTCCAAAACCTACCGTGCTTACACAGCCTGATTTTACGGTGTGTGCCAGTGCCGGAGCAATTGCTTTAACCGGAACAGTTCTGGGTTCGGCAGTTACAGGTTCGTGGACAACCTATAACGGTACAGGAATATTTCAGCAGTTGCCGCCGGTAGGAGCAAGTTACACCTTGAGTCAAACCGACACCATAACCGGTGCAATTGATTTTGTATTGAACAGTTATGGTGGTTTCTGTGCTTCTGAAACCGACACGTTACACGTCACCATTTTAAAATTACCGATTGTTTCTGTGAACCCGGATAATACGCCAACCTGTGATAATGTGCCGATAGTTTTAACAGGAACAGTTTCAGGCTATACCTCGCAAGGCTATTGGAGCAGTAATGGCAGCGGGGTATTTTCGCCAACCAATTCTGTTTTAAATGCAACGTATTTTCCAAGTGCTTCTGATTATTTAAGTGGCAGCGTTGTACTTACATTAAATTCCTTCACGTTGCCCGGATTTCAAAATTGCGGCAGCAGCAAGTCATTCACCTCATTATTTGTAGATGCACCAAAGGCAGACTTCTCAATGTCAGCTGCCAGATGTTTAAATTCTCCCATTATTTTCACGGACATAACCTTGCCCAACGGCACCTCCAACCTACAATACAATTGGAGTTTTGGGGATGGAGGTATTTCTACGGCCGTAAATCCGGTTTATACTTTTGTAAATCCAAGTCAGTATGTGGTTACCCTTACGGTTACGGGAACCAGCACCCTTGGTTCAGGTACACCCGTTCAATGTCCTGATGTAAAAGATACTTTGATTGCCATAAAAGCTTTACCGGTTGCCGATTTTTCTGTCAGCAGTGCCTGTGAAAACACAGCAACCCAGTTTACCAACCTTTCATTTACACCCCCGCAAACCGAATCGATACAATTTTGGAGTTGGTCGTTTGGCGATGGAAAAGACACCCTAACCACAGCGCCAACAACAACAATAGCACACACCTATACCGCTCTATCCACATTCAATGCAATTTTAACGGTAACAACAAGTGCCGGCTGTGTTTCTAACCCAAAAATAGTACCACTAAACATTTTGCCCCGTCCAAACATAGAATTTGCAATAACCAATAATCCTGCTGTGGTTTTAGAGCCTGTTTATTTTGCTGATTTTACAACACCAACCGGCGCCATTGCATCCTGGTATTGGGAGTTTGGCGATCAAAGCACATCCACCTTCAGTGCGCCGGTGCACACGTTCATGAATCCCGGCATTTACAACATTACACTTACTGTTACCGATACCAAAGGTTGTACTGATGTTGAATCAAAAACACTCGATATTACCATGCTGCCGCAAATACCTACCGGGTTTACCCCAAACAACGATGGCATTAACGATGTGTTGTATGTAAAAGGAGGGCCGTTTCAAAACATACTTTTCAGAGTATACAACAATTGGGGCGAATTGCTGTTTGAAACCACCGATCAAAATCAGGGATGGGACGGCAAAAAAAATGGCGTTGATCAGCCCGTAGGTGTTTATTTATGGACGTTTGTGGTGGACATGTATAACAACAGGCAGGTAAGAAAAAACGGAGATGTTACTTTGGTGAGATAGATGAAGCCGTTTAGAACATATCTTTTTCTCGCAGCGCTTGGAATGGCACGCTTTGGTCATGCTCAGGATTTTCAATTGAGTATGTACGAAACAGCCCCCTTGTTTTTAAATCCTGCCATGACCGGGTTAATTGAAACAAAAATGCGGGCGCACTTGCACTTCAGAAATCAATGGAATGTACTGGCTTTTAAACCTTTCACTACAGCCTTGGTGAGTTTTGACGTGCCCAAAGGTAAATGGGGTTTTGGAGGACAAATTACCAACATGCGGGCGGGTTCGGCAAATTACAATGCATTACAATTGCTTGGCTCTGCTTCTTACTCATCCTATATTGACAAGGATAAAAAGCACAGTTTTTCATTGGGTATGCAAGCGGGCTTTACTCAAAAACGTTTGGAGTATCCATTGTTAACCTTTGATTCGCAGTGGAGCACCGCAAATGGTGGGAGTTTTGACAATTCATTGAACAGTAATGAAAACTTTGAAAAACGGGCGCAGTTTCAGGAAGCCCTTAATTTTGGCGCACTTTATAATTACGGGCAACACCAAAACCGGTTTAATCCGTTTTTTGGTTTTAGCGTCTTTAATTTAACCAAACCAAAAGAGAGTTTTTTTGGAAGTAACAACCGATTGCCAATGCGGTTTTATTTTCATCCGGGTGTAAGGGTGAATGTTAATGAGTTATTCTACTTTATCCCAAAAGTATTACTATACACTCAAGCCAAAACGGTTCAGGAAACCTATGCTCTGGATGCCGGGTATTATTTTAAGGGAGAAAAATTTTATGCGCTTGCAGGCGTATTGTACCGGAAACTTGATGCTGTAGTGCTGCATGCCGGTATAAAAAAAGACAATATGATGATAAAATTCGCCTACGATTTTAACGTGAGCAGCCTAAGCAGCATCAGTAAATCGCGCGGAGCTTATGAAATTTCGTTGACCTGGTACGGTAAAAAAGATAAAACAGGAGAAATTAAACATTGTCCGAGATTATAAGCAGGGGATGAGGAAAATAGGAAGTATAATCATTGGAATAACATTTACATTGGCGTGTTTAAACACCTTCGCACAATCCAAAAAAGTGTGGCTTGACATGGCAGATGACGCCTACGCAAGAAGAGATTATGCGTCAGCGGCTGTTTATTATACAAAGGTGCTCGACGATACCACGGTGTTAAGGTCGTATATAATTCCCTATGAGCCTCAATTGGTGAATTTGAAAATGAAATCGCTTTTTGAGGTAAAGGAGTTGAAAGTTACGCGAAGAAAAGACAGCACCAATTTGATGAAAGAAAATCTTGAGAACTCAAGCAAATACGATTTTATTTTGTACCGTTTGGCTCAGAGTTACCGTTTAAATTATGATTATTCGCACGCTGCTGAACAGTTTAAAATCTGTGTTGAGCGTGGGGTCTATCCCGATGCGGGATATTATTACGGTTTATCACTCATGAATGTGAGAAAATACGAGGAGGCCATGAAAGCCTTTGATATGTATGTTCAGGCAAAAAAAGGAAGCGACTCTTTAATTGGTTTGGCGGCAAAAAAAGAAGCCTGGTGTTACTTTGCTCTGGATTCGCTTGTGCCAAAAAAAACCGAAATACGCCTGAGAGACAGCATGGTATTCAACCGCGGCACCAGCAACTTTGGCGCCATGTATTACCTCGACGATCAAAAAGTAATTTTTAGTTCAGCTCGCAGAGGCGGTGTCGTCACCGATCCGGAAACTCAAGACTCAAGGTATTATTGTGATTTGTATTATTCTCAATTGGAAGATACCATTTGGCAACGCCCGGTTAATTTTGGTCGCCCCGTAAATACCTCTTTGCATGAAGGCTCCGGCGTGTTTACTCCCGACGAAGTAATGCTGTTTACCCGATGGAGCGAGAACAACCGCAAAGAAGCCTTTATTTATATGGCACGTACCAATGGCGGAAAGTTTTATGAAGCCATGAAATTGAACACCAACATTAATTTGCCTGGATACAAATCTCAGCAACCTTATGTTACTGCAGATGGGCGAAGATTGTTTTTTTCTTCCAACCGCCCCGGAGGAAAAGGCGGGCTTGATATTTGGATGGCAGCAATAGATGAAGATGGGTTTGTGGGTGAAGCCGTGAACCTCGGAGAACCTGTGAATACGGAAGCGGATGAGATTACACCATTTTTTCATGAAATCAGTAATACCTTGTACTTCAGTTCTACCGGCCATACCGGTTTGGGAGGATTTGATGTGTTTAAATCATCGTTGAATGTAGACGATTCTGTGTACAATGTGCCATTTAATCTTAACCGACCCATTAATTCATCAAAAGATGATGCGTATTACATTACCGACCGGGTTGGAAAAAAGGGGTTTTTTTCAAGTGATCGGATAAATTGTCCGGATGGACATTGCTATAATATCTACTCCTATGTAAACGAAGCTTTAGCTTTTGATTTGGAAGGACATGTTTACGATAATGCTACCAACGAACCCATTGCCTCTGCTTTGGTTACCATTAAAGATGTGCACGATAACGACGAGCCCTTTTTTATTGTTACCGATGAAGAGGGGTATTATAAAACCGATTTAAAAGCCAACTTTGAGTATTTTTTAAAGGCTCAAAAAACACGTTATTTTGGTAATGCGGCCAGCCTTGCTACAAAAGGATTAACCGACAGCAAACATTTTGAACAGGATTTTTACCTTAGCCAAATTCCTGAAGGCGATATAGAAATCGAAGGTATTGAATACGATTATGATAAAGCTACCCTGCGTCCTAAATCCATGGAAATATTGGATAAAATTGTGGACTTGCTGACATTGAATGATAATCTGAGTATAGAATTAAGCTCTCACACCGATTCAAGGGGAAGTGATGCATACAATTTAAGGTTATCTCAGGCAAGAGCACAGAGTTGCGTTACGTATATGATTTCAAAAGGTATTTCCAAAAACAGAATGATTGCAAACGGCTATGGTGAGACAAAACCCATAGTACCACAGGACGTAATTGATGAAATGGTTCCGGATAGCGCGGAGTTTGAAGCAGCGCACCAAAAGAACAGAAGAACCGCATTTAAAGTGATAGGTGAAACCAGCCTCAACTTAATTAACAACACCCGATAAAGGATGATACGGCATTACAAAATAGTGGTAAGGGGAAAAGTGCAGGGGGTAGGCTACCGCTACAATGCTCAAGCAGCAGCACACAAACATAATTTAACGGGATATGTTCGCAACCAGCACGATGGCTCTGTGTTGATTCATGCAGAAGGTGTTGAAGAAGGTCTCCAGAAATTTATCGATTGGTGCAATACCGGTCCGCGTTTGGCCGAAGTGAGCGAACTCAATGCCGAAGAAATGAAACCAGAGGGCTTTAAAACCTTTGAGGTAAGGAAATGATTCTATAGAAAATGCAGACTATTTTCTTTGATGAGATTTTTTTCGGAGATTAAATATGTAACTTTACCTCGTGTTTAGAGCTTATTTATTTTCACTTTTACTCTGTTTAAACTTCAGTTTTTTTCAGGCTCAATCCGAAGTAATCGACCGCGTGATTGCCGTAGTGGGCAAATACCCCATTTTGCTCAGCGACTTACAAAGCAGCATGCTGCAACGCGAAAACCAGGGTTTGCCCCCCGATAAATGCCGTGCCTTTGAAATGCTGTTGTACCAGAAATTATTGGTGGCCCAGGCCGACCGCGACAGCGTTACCGTAAGTGATGCCGAGGTGGATCAGGAACTTTCCAGACGCATGGCCTTTTTTATACAGCAATTCGGAAGCGAAGAAAAGCTGGAAGAGTTTTACGGCAAACGCACCAACGTAATTAAGGATGAATTGCGGGCCGATGTACAGGAACAAATGCTGGCCGAACGCATGGCGGGTCAAATTTCCGGAAACACAAAAGTGAGCCCTGCCGAAATCAGAGAATTTTATAATGCCATGCCTGAAGATAGTTTGCCGCTGGTGGAATCGGAAGTTGAACTTCAGCAATTGGTAAGAAAGCCAGTGTGGAGCAAAGAAGCCAAAGAAGAAGCCAAAGCTTTACTGGAATCGTATCGGCAGCGTGTTATTAAAGGGCAGGCATCCATGAGCACTTTGGCGCGCTTGTATAGCGAAGACCCCGGTTCGGCGAGGGAAGGCGGCATTTACAAAAACGTATCACGGGGCACTATGGAACCAGCCTTTGATGCTACCGCGTTTCGACTTAAAAATGGTGAGATTTCCGAGGTGTTTGAAACATCCTATGGCTATCACTTCATTGAATTGGTACAACGTAAAGGCGAAGTGGTTGATTTACGGCACATTCTCATCATCCCAAAAATGACAGCCTCCGACTTTTTCACCTGCAAGCGGGAGTTAGATACCTTATACAAAGAAATGAATGAGGGGAAAATTTCCTTCGAAGATGCTGTTAAAAAATACAGCGATGATAAGGATACAAAACAAAATGCCGGCTTAATGATTAATCCCAGAACCGCATCAACCAAATTTGATAATGAAATACTAAGTCAGCTCGATCAAAACCTGATTGTAACACTTGCAGGCATGAATGTTGGGGACATTTCAAAACCCATGGAATTTATGGATATGGATGGCAAAAGAGCATACAGAATTCTGAAACTTAAAAACAGAATCGACCCGCACCGCACCAACTTAAAGGACGATTATCAGAAACTGGCCACCATGGCAGTTGCTGAAAAAAACCGCAAACTTATTAAAGACTGGATTAAGAAACGTTCGGCCACAACCTACATTAAGTTGGATACCGGATTTGACTGCACCTACGAAAACAACTGGACCATCTCCAATTGATGCTTGTTATTTGTTAAAACAATTCAGCAGAAAGTAAGCAGTACATTCTACATGCTGGCATCAGTATCTACAAACCCTCCCACTCAAACGATGCAAAAATTAATGGTGATTTCCTTTCTGTTCTTAAGGCAAGCAAAATAAACAGAAATAGCTTGTCAGGTTTTATTACACAAACGGTTAAGCGGTTCAATTCACTTTTAAAAGGTTAATTATTGGGGTGAGAAATAAAGCCGAAATGGAAAATCAATCCTTATTTTTGAGAATTGCATCTCACACTTGAGCAGAAAAACCAAAATATACTGGTATTGCCAATTCACCGGCTGGTCTTTCTTTGTGGTGGTGAACTCCATCTTTTTTGAGATTGAGTTTAATTCTACGTATAAGGAATACCTCATGTATTTTTTTACGCTTCCAATTGGTATAGGCATTTCTCACCTTTACAGAAATTTTCTGGTACGTACTAAAATTCTGGAGCGTTCATTGCCCACGCAAATAATTGCTATTATTTTTTTCAGCATCCTCAAAGCTGGACTTTTTTTTGTGATGTCTTCTCTGCTTTGGCAAGTATTTAAACTTAATACCACAGAGTTGAGTCTGGTGTTTATTTTAGAGTCGGTTATCAATTTTACTGTTATCTTTTGCATTTGGAACATTATTTATTTTGGATTTCATTATTTTCAGAACTACAAACGCAGTGAGATTGATTCCCTTCGTTATCTTGCCGCCAGCAAGGAATCGCAATTAATGAGCCTGAAATCTCAACTCAATCCCCACTTTATTTTTAATTGTATGAATAGCATACGCGCTTTAATTGACGAGGACCCGGTAAAAGCCAAAGATTCTGTAACCCGTTTGTCTTCCATATTACGAAGCACCTTGTTATTAAACAAACGTAAAGAAGTAACTGTTAAAGAAGAACTGGAATTGGTAACCAATTTTCTGGATCTGGAGCATGTGCGGTATGAAGACCGATTAAATTATACTATAGAGGTGAACCCTGATTTAAGCGATTGCCTCTTACCACCATTTATTATTCAATCGCAAGTTGAAAATGCCATCAAGCACGGCATCTCTTCGATTCCCGGCAAAGGCCATATTCGTGTGGAAGTTTTTTCTGAGAATAATAGCCTTCGCATCAATGTCTCCAATACCGGAAAACTCGGAAACAAAGAGCCATTAACCGGGGTGGGGTTTAGAAACTCATTGCAACGTCTGGATTTACTTTATGGCCAGGCCGGCAAAATAACCATCAGGGAAGAAGGCAATTTGGTGGTTGTGGATATTCATTTACCTTTGAAACGCAATACCCAATTTTCTCATTAAATTATGAAAGCAATACTAATCGATGACGAGCGTTTAGCCCGACAGGAACTTAAAAATTTACTGTCCGTTCACAAAGAAGTGGAAGTGGTTGCCGAATGTGCGGATGCAAATGATGCTCTTGTAAAAATTAAAGAATTAAAACCGGATGTCATTTTTTGCGACATTAACATGCCGGGTAAATCAGGTCTTGAACTGGTAGAGGAGATTTCCGGTTTGGTTGATGTGGTGTTTGTTACTGCGTATGATGAACACGCCATAAAAGCCTTTGAAGTAAATGCGTTCGATTATTTATTAAAACCTGTTTTAGCAGATCGTTTGGCCGAAACCATTAAAAAACTTTCTATTAAAGAAAGCACCACCCGACAGGATAACAATTCGCCGTTAAGTGATAAGGACATGGTGTTTATAAAGGATGGTGAAAAATGCTGGTTTGTGAAACTTGCCGATATCCGCCTGTTTGAATCGGAGGGCAACTACGTTAGGGTGTATTTTGATACGTTTCGACCCTTAATTCTCAGAAGTTTAAACAGTTTGGAATTACGATTGAGTGAAAAACAGTTTTTTAGAGCCAGTCGTAAACACATCATTAATTTGAGTTACATCGCCGGGGTAGAAACCTGGTTCAACGGTGGACTGAACGTGAAAATGAAAGATGGGAAGGAAATCGAAATTTCGAGAAGGCAAGCTGTGCGACTAAAAGACATGATGAGTTTATAATTCTAAGTTCACCGGCAATAAATTGTAATTGTTTTCGTTATACCCTGGTTGAAAAGAATAGCCCATATAGCTTTGTTACTTGCAGGTTTGGCAGCACATGCTCAGGTGGGTGGGGATAAGGTTTTTCGGTTTCTCGATCTTCCGGTGACGGCCCGAGCAGCTGCTTTAGGAGGCAGTAACATGAGCATTTGGGGCGACGATGTGCAATTGATTTATAGCAATCCGGCCTTACTCAATCCTTCCATGTCAAAACAGGTGGCCATGGATTTCTGTAATTTCGTGGGGGATCTCAAATACGGTTTTGTGGCCTATGCCCATGCCCTCAAAAATCAGGGGACATTGGCCGGTTCGGTGCAGTTTTTTGATTACGGAAAATTTCAGGGATACGATGAGTTAGGCCAAATGCAAAACACCTTCAGGGCTTCAGATTATTCTATCAACTTGCATTACGCGAAAGCTATGGCGGATAGCATGTTTAATATTGGACTAAGTTTAAAAACCATTATTTCTCAATACGATGTTTACCAGTCAGTAGGCAACGCCATAGATTTTGGAATTACCTACCGTACTAAAAACCGTGTGGTGCTAAGTGTTTTAGCCAGAAATATTGGTTTTATCTGGAAGACCTATACGGAAACCCCTGGTCAAACCTACAAACTGCCTTTTGCGCTGCAATTTGGTGCCAGTTATAAGGTTGATAAAGCACCCTTCCGTTTATTTTTTGTTTATGACCAACTGCAGCGTTGGAGGATGGATTACATTTCCCCCATCGATACAGCGGGCCAATACAGTTCATTGGATAACTCAACAATGGACACAACAGCCTGGCAGAGTTTTACATACAAAGCCGGGGATTTTTTAGACAACATGATGCGACACATGGTGATAGGTACCGAAATTATTCTGAGCAAAAACTTTCATGTGCGTGTGGCCTATAACTACCGTCGGCAAAAGGAAATGACCTTGCCCGAAAGGAGGGGAGTAAACGGGCTAAGTTTGGGTTTTGGCTTCAGAATCAAACGCCTTGGTTTTTCTTATGCCTTCACAAAAATGGCCTTTCCCGGCAATTCCAGTGTTTTTGGCCTCACTTTGCAACTTTAAAAAGCCAATTGTACAACATTCTTTACCACTTGTTTTAAACTATGCATCACTATCTTTGTGATAGGTAAATTAGCGTGTGCGATCAAAAATAACAATAGTTTATAATGCTCTCTTTTTGTTTTTTGTTTCAGGCTTATTTCTGAATCAAATCAAGGCACAGTGTAACCTTTCTTCATTTCCCTCTGTTGAACACAATTGTTCACTGAATCTATCCTACATATCTTTTACAATAAGCGGAACAACGCCGGGGCCCTATCAGTTTACAGTGTCATCGCCCGGAGGTGTAAATAATGGCACAACGGCCACCAATACCGGCACAGCCCCTTACTACGGGGTTTTCATTTACAATGTGTTTATTATGGCGGCCAATGGTTGCACGGCCATGAATTCAACTCAGGTAACCCCAAGTTTTACTACCCAATTAATTGCCGGATCCATCACCTCAACCAATGTGAGTTGCTTTGGAGTCGCCAACGGAACCGCCTTTGTTACACCCCCGCTTTCATTTAATCCAGGCCCTATTAATTTTAGCTGGACACCCGGTGGTTTTACCACTCAGGCCGTAACCACCTTGTCGGCCGGAATTGTGTATAGCGTTTTAACACAAAACACAAATGGCTGCGCCGTTACAAATACAGTGCTTTTGTCTCAGCCATCAGAAATAAATTCTGTATTGTCCAACACCTTTGTTACATGTTTTGGAGGCACTGTGTTAAGCACTCCAAGTTCGACCGGTGGATTAGCACCCTACACCTATTCAATCAATGGTACACCGAGTGGCACGTCCATGGTCTTAAGTGCAGGCTCCTATTCACTACAAACCCGCGACAATCGGTCTTGCATAAAAACAAATACAATACAAGTTTCCCAGGCACCGCAGGTAAACATTTCATTTACGGCCACTTCTCCCAGTTGTCCCGGAAAATCGGATGGCTCCTTAAACGCTTTAATTTCAAATGCTCCGGCACCTGTGGTGTACAGTTGGCAACCCCAGAGTTCCTCCTCCTCCGGCCTTAATAACATTCCTGCAGGCAACTATACCGTTACGGTTACTGATGCCAGTGCTTGTGTTACTTCCTCTGTAACTATGGTTATGCCGGCCAGTTCTATCACGGCCTCTGCCACCACACAACCCGAAAACTGTTCTGCCGCTGATGGGGCATTTACATTACATATTAGCGGGGGCACAAACCCCTATACTTATACAACTTTTCCCGGAGGCAGCACAAGCACAATATCCGCTAACCTGAGCAGTGGAACTTACACAACATATATTACAGATTTTAAACAATGTTTGGATACGTTGGTGTTTGTTCTAGGGAACCTGAGTACGGTGAGTTTAAATATAGTTAGTACTAGCTCCGTGAATTGTTACAATGAGTGTACCGGTGCCGTAGTTTTAAATGCGGTAAACGGAACCCCACCTTATACCTATAGCGCCAGTGGATTGCCCACTACCACTAATAGTACACTTCAGGGCCTGTGTCCGGGTTTGTTTTTTATTAAAGTAACGGATGCCAATTTATGCCCTGCAACAGTAAGTTTACAATTGAGTAACCCTCCACAGCTTACATACTCTGTGGCGCAACCTCCAACAATTTGCATTGGAAAAACAAGCACACTCACAGCACAGGCCCAGGGTGGAACGGGTGCCTATACCTACGTTTGGAACCCCGGAAATATTAATGGTCAGCAGGTTTTGGTAACACCGAACATCAGCACCATCTATAGTTTGAATGTTTACGATAGTAATTCATGCACAAAGGCTGCCTATCAGGTCACTGTATTTGTAAATGCACCTTTAACTATTTCTGTAAACCCCAACAATTCCGGCATTTGTCCCGGTACAACAGCGCAAATTACGCCAACGGTTAGTGGAGGAGACGGACTTTATTCCTATTTGTGGTTACCGGGTAACACAACGAACGCTTCACTTTTCATCGAAAACATTGAAACACCCACCTATACTTTTGTTGTAAACGACAACTGCGGCTCTCCAACGGCAGTGCAGGTAATTGAATTGGAGGTGTATGATGTGATTCCCCCAACGTATACCACCAGTGCTTCTTCGGGTTGTGCGCCATTTTGCCCTGTATTCATCAATACTTCTGAAAATAGTTTAAAAGCGTATTGGAATTATGGAGATGATGCCAATGAACAAATCGGTGACACTACTGTAAATTGTTATACTTCACCGGGAAAGTACAACGTGTTGCTCACGGTACTGGATCAACATTCTTGCAGTGCCACCGCATGGTTTAACAATGCAATTGAGGTGTATCCACAACCAAAAGTGGATTTTATTACCGAACCAAAAAAAATCACCCGCGCTCAATCTGCCAATGTGTTGCTTAAAGATGTTTCTAATGATGCGGAATTCTACAACTGGTTTGTTGATGATCTGGCAGTTGGCAATACAAAAGAAGTAAGTGTGAATTTTCCCGATACCTTGTGTTATGCTGTAAAATTGATTGCAAAAAGCAGTAAGCAATGTGTGGATTCCACAACAAAGGAAATTTGTGTATACGAGGATTTTAATTTTTACATGCCCAATGTGTTCACACCAAACAACGACGGTTTAAACGATGTGCTGAAACCCCAGGGCACTGGATGGAGCACAAAGGATTATAGCTTTAACGTTTACAATCAATGGGGAGGCCTGGAGTTTTCTACCAACGATGTTCATTCGGGTTGGGATGCCAACTGGCGCATCAATCCTTCCAACGCCAAATTGCCGAAAGCCGATAAGGAAGATGCGTATTTGTGGACCGTTGAAATTGTGGACCGCATTGGAGAAAAACACCAACTCAACGGAAGCGTAATTATTCTGCGTTAGTTGTTTTTTTATGCATTAACGGTTTCTCGTAATACCTGTAAATCAAATAGGACAGACCAATGGTGAGTGCCCAATAAAAGCCATACATAAGCAGAGATAAGGCGGTGTTGGAAGTATCGAAATGATTGAACAGGATTTGGTACAAAGGCAGGTGCAGCAAATACATGGAGTAAGAGATGCGGCTGATAAAGGCAAAGGGTTTAAATACAAAAGGTTCAACCCTGAGTTGATCAAGTTGAGGAAGTAACAACAGCACCAAAAAGGCTGAGAGGCTAAAATAAAGGGTTCGCGAAAAGGTGTAGTGGTTGTGAATGGCGTTTGAAAAATACGTGAGAAGAAAAAGTCCGATAACACCTATAAGAAAAAAAAGCCCTGATCTGAAATTCCATAAACGCGGTGCATAGTGTTTTAAATAAGCCGCCAGTAAACCAAAGCCCATGGCGTCGAGGCGGGTCGATACCAATTTGCGGTAAAACAAGTCCCAGTCCTTATGCGAGGGCAAAAAATAAAGAGAATAAAATCTATAGAGCAGAGGCAGTAGTAAAAAGAAAAGGATGGCGAATAACAGGTTTCTTTTTATGCTCACAAGGGAGGACCTGATGCGGAACAAAAGAAACAACAAAAGGGGGAATAAGAGGTAAAACCATTCTTCCACTGCTAAACTCCAGGATTCCCAAAACAGAAAATCAACAGGTGTAAACATGTTTTGCAGAAAACAAAAGTAAGTGAGCAGGTAAGTGTTGATCTCACCTTTAATCAGGGCAAAATGAATAAGCACCAGGTTTAGGCCCAGAAACAGAAAATAATTGGGAAGAGTGCGTCGCCAGCGCCTTTGCAGGAAGGAGCTGAGCTGTTGGAAGCGAAAGTGTTTTTCGATTTCAATACCGGAAATTAATTTTCCTCCGATTAAAAAGCCGCTGAGCACAAAAAATAAATCCACCCCATCGGGCAGGGCCAGGTGTTTTAAAACTTCGAAGTGTTCTGAAACCAATGGCAAACTGTGTTCCAGCACTACAATGAGGATGGCTATCGTCCTTAACAGGTCGAGACCAAAAATGCGTTGGGAAGATTCACCTGTCATGACTTACAAAAGCAATTTAGAACAGGAAATCAGAATAACAAAGTGAAATGGGTGATTTTATGTCATCAGGACTTGGTGTTGGTGAAAACACCAACACGTGCCTAAGTACTAGCTCATCTTCGCCACGGCCTCAATGATATCGTGTTTGGTAATGATGTGCTGATTGCCCCCCATATCACTCACAATAACGGCATTATTGTCTTTGGTGATGAGTTTGCTGACTTCTTCAATGCTGGCCTTTTCCCCAACCACCGGAAAGGCAGGTTGCATGACTTGTTTCACTTTTTTGTGGCGGATATCGTTGTTTTCCATCAAGCGCGCAAAAAGGTGGGAATCGTTCAAAGAACCGATGATTTTCCCTTTTTCGCTTACGGGCAACTGAGAGATGTTGTATTTGTTCATCAAACTCAAAGCCTCGCTCACTTCAGCCTCAGGTTCGATGGTCAGTAATTTTTGGTTTTTGTGATTCGCAATCAAATCAATGGCTTTTGGTTTGCTGGCCTGCAAAAAGTTGCGGTCGCGCATCCAATCGTCGTTAAACATTTTACCAAGGTAACGTGTGCCGTGATCGTGGAAGATCACCACCACCACATCGCCTTTTTTGAATTGGTCTTTCATTTGCAAAAGTCCGGCCATGGCTGAGCCTGCGCTGTTTCCGGCAAAAATGCCTTCTTCGCGCGGGATGCGGCGGGTCATCACAGCGGCATCTTTATCCGTTACTTTTTCAAAATGATCAATGATACTGAAATCCACATTGGCCGGTAAAAAATCCTCGCCAATGCCCTCGGTGATATAAGGGTAAATTTCATTCTTGTCCATGATGCCGGTTTCTTTGTATTTTTTAAATACCGAACCATAGGTATCAATGCCCAGCACTTTAATGTTAGGGTTTTTTTCTTTCAGAAATTTTCCGGTACCGCAAATGGTGCCACCTGTGCCAACACCTACAACCAGGTGCGTAATTTTTCCTTCGGTTTGTTCCCAAATTTCGGGACCGGTTTGTTCATAGTGTGCGAGGGAGTTGCTCAGGTTATCGTATTGATTGGGTTTCCAGGCATTGGGAATCTCGTCTACCAAACGTGAGGACACGGAATAATAAGAGCGGGGATCTTCGGGTTCAACATCGGTGGGGCACACAATTACTTCGGCCCCAAAGGCGCGCAGGGCATCCACTTTTTCTTTGCTTTGTTTG
>JALOMJ010000053.1 GCA_025455485.1 Bacteroidia bacterium
GTTTCGAGTGTATCTTTGTGTTTTTGAAGCAGGTAATCGGCTACTTGTCTGAGAAATGGAATTGCCATGAAAATTGAAGATATAAACTTTCCGGTTTACCGTTGTTATAAAAACAAGAAGACTTATTTCAAAATTCTGAACCCGCATGAATTTGAAGAGATTCAGCTCATTGGGAGTTTCAAAAAAATCCGAACCATTAAAGCCGAACAGTTCCCTGAAATGGTTTTTATCCGCGACCTTGTGCTGAATTTTTCTGAAATGGCCCTGGAGATCAGCGAAAAGGACTACGAGGCCATACTGCAAGAATAGCAGGTCGGATACCCAAATCTTATTAAATTTGCACTCTATTTTTTTTAACACAGAACCATGACACCACAACGCATCAGCGAATTGCTGGCCACCGAAGCAAAAGAACAGGAAATCACCGTATACGGCTGGGTAAGAACCTTCCGCAACAATCAGTTCATTGCGCTTAACGATGGGTCAACCAACAACAACCTGCAAGTGGTAGTGGATTTTCAAAACATGCCCGAAGCCGAACTCAAACGCATCACTACCGGCGCCGCCATCCGTGCGCAAGGCATTTTGATTCCTTCTTTGGGCAAGGGCCAAACCGTGGAGTTGAAAGCAAAAACCATTGATATTATTGGCGACAGCGACCCAGAAAAATACCCCCTTCAACCTAAAAAACACAGCCTGGAGTTTTTACGCGAAATTGCACACTTGCGTTTTCGTACCAACACTTTTGGTTCAGTATTTCGTTTGCGCAACAGCCTGGCTTTTGCGGTGCACCAGTTTTTTCAGAAAAAAGGTTTTTTATACATGCACACCCCCATCATCACATCAAGCGATGCAGAAGGGGCAGGCGAAATGTTCAGGGTTACGAATCTGGATTTGAATAATCCTCCAAAAAATGAGAGCGGTCAAATTGATTTTGCACAAGACTTTTTTGGAAAATCCACCAACCTTACAGTTTCCGGGCAACTCGAAGGTGAGCTGGCGGCCATGGCCTTTGGTAACATCTACACGTTTGGCCCTACGTTCAGGGCTGAAAACAGCAATACGGCAAGGCATTTGGCCGAGTTCTGGATGATAGAACCAGAAATGGCCTTTTGTGATTTACAGGGTAACATGGCTCTGGCTCAGGAGATGTTACAATTTCTCATTCGGCACGTGCTTACTAACAACAAAGAGGACCTTGAATTTTTAAATACCCGTTTGGCAGAGGAAGAAAAGCAAAAGCCTCAGCAGGAAAGAAGCGAATGGAGCTTATTGGAGAAATTGCAATTTTGTTTGGACAGCGATTTTGTTCGTTTGAGCTATACAGAGGCGATAGAGATTCTTCGCGAGTCCAACCACAACAAAAAGAAAAAATTTCAATATCTGGTGGACAAGTGGGGTGTTGATTTGCAAAGCGAACACGAACGGTATCTGGTGGAAAAGCATTTTAAAAAGCCGGTGATTCTTTACAATTATCCCAAAGAAATTAAAGCCTTTTACATGCGCCAGAACGAGGATGGAAAGACGGTAGCGGCCATGGATATTTTATTCCCCGGCATTGGAGAAATAGTGGGGGGTTCACAACGTGAAGAACGCTTGGATCTGTTAGAAACACGCATGAAGGAAATGGGGATTCACGCCGAAGATTTGAACTGGTACCTGGATACCCGCCGTTTTGGTTCTTGTCCGCATGCCGGATTTGGTTTGGGTTTCGAACGTTTGGTATTGTTTGTTACGGGCATGACCAACATACGCGATGTGATTCCATTTCCACGCACCCCAAAAAACTGCGAATTTTAAACCCAAATTATGCAGTAGAAGGGGAAGTATTCGCCGAACTATCTGCATTAGTAGGGTTAACCCCGATTTATAAATTCACCCTTCAGGTTTAAGTACTTGCTTTCTGAAGGTTTGATTTTATTACATCGATTATTCATTCGCTTTTCCGAATGAATAATTTGGGTTAAATTAAAAAAGGAGGCCAAAGCCTCCCTTTTTTTGCACACAGAACGAGAACAGAACTAATCTTATTTCCGGCTCACATTTACCCGGTTAAGGCAGGGTTAAAAAACCAAGAAACCCGGGTTCAATATTCAAAATTTTAGTCAGAACGCATACACTTTAGGATAGATAGCCCTTCTGACTTTATAACTGGTAGGTTTTATTGAGTAATTATTAAAGCCTTCATAAAAAAAGCAAGAACCTTTTTACCGGTCCTTGCTATTTTACACACAGAACAGAACTAATCTTTAGAGATCACCAGCTTTTTATTCAGGCGCTGGCCGGCCTGTTCAAGTTGAAGAATATATACACCATTGGGCAGGGTGTGAAGGTCGATGACTTTTTGATTACTTTCTTTAGGCGAATCGATGCTTGTGGTTAATACGATTCTTCCGCTCAGGTCGATGATTTGTATACCATAGGGTGCATTATTTATCGAGTTCAATTCCACATTTAACAAACCATTGTTGGGATTTGGATAGAAATTAAAACCGTCGAATGCGCTTACTTGGTCCTCTATACCCACTTCAAGCAATTGAGGAGGTACCACATTGATTTGAATCATGGCATTGGCCGCATTCATTTTTGAAATGGAATAGGTGGCGCAAGTGGAGGCGCTTGATCCACAGGAAACCGTTACATTCAAACAAATACCATACATGCCGGCTGCAGAATAGGAGTGAGAACTATAAAGTCCGTTGCTGCTGGACCCATCGCCCCAAGACCAAACGGCGTTTGTTACATTCCAGGGGAAGGAAGGGGTGGCGGTCCAGAATTGTGCAGTGGGGGTTGGGGCTACACTAAAGTTGGCATTGGCAACACAATTGATGCCCGTAACGTTGATGGCTGTACTTGCTGTGCTCATGCAGTTAACAGAGTTGTTGATGGCCGTCATGATTACAAAATAAGCGCCTGCAGAAGGGTAGGTGTGGTTTGGATTGGCTCCAAAACCGGTGGTACCATCACCAAAATTCCAAAAGTAAACTGTGTTAGAATTTGTACCTGTTGAACTATTACCAAAATTCACAAGACCATTGGCGCCAACGGTATGTGTAAAACTGGCTGAAAGGTTGCACGGGCCACCCGCATTGGTGATGTTTACGACTTGAATGATGGAATCTACACAAACGGGCACCAGGGTAGGGTTATTGGTAACTTTAAGTTTTACCTGGTAGCTTCCGTTAGCGGTATAAGTGATGGATGGATTAGCAAGATTACTTCCTTGCCCGTTTCCAAAATACCAAGAATAAAAAACTGGGCTTACAGTACCTGTACTTGTATTCACAAAGTTTACAGAACCATTAGCGCCGTAGTTAAAACTAAAGTTGGCATTAAGATTACAAGTACCGCCGGTTACAGTATTCACATTAACAAGAACAGAAGTAGAATCCCAGCAACTTGGACCATTACTGGCCCAAAGCGATACCCAGTATTGCCCATTAGCCGTGTAAGTTGTGCTTGCATTTAAAGCATTGCTGCTCTGTCCGTTTCCAAACGACCAGGTGTAGGTCGAAGAGACGGAGTTAGTGCCTGTAGACCAATTCGTGAAATTCACGCTTCCGTTTGCTCCGACCGTGTAAGAAAAATTAGCATTCACATTACACGTTGGCGTAGGAAGGCCATTTATTGCAAATGTGCCGGTGGCAATAGAGCAGCAATTGGTGCCGCTCAATCCCGCCGCAAAAACTGTATAGGTAACATTCGGGCAAAGTTGAAATGCAGCCGAGCCGGTCATGCCTCCGGGAAACCACGTGTACGATGGCGCGCCGCAGAAGGGCCCTATGATATTGGCTACTGTGGCAGAACCCGCCACTGTAACTGTACCGTTACAAATATTGGTGCCTGATGCCGCAGTGGTGTTAATGCTGATGGCGCAGGTTGGAGTTGAAGCAATATTAACGGCAATGGTTTGGGTGATGCTGTTAGAACAGGATGGAACAGTTAAAATAAACAGGTTCACCGTGTAAATTCCGGAAGCGGAATAGGATGTATTTGCAATCGTGCCAAGACCACCGGTTCCGGTAAACGTACTTGGACTGCCACCCGGAAAATTCCAATAGTATTGTGTGGTAATGGAATTTACACCTGCTGAAGTGCTGGTAAAGCTTACCACTCCATTGGGGTTAACGTTGTAAGTGAAGTTGGGAAAACAACCCTGTGCATAAGTTTTGCCAATCCCCAGAAGGGCAAGCACAAGAGCGAATTGTTTTAGGTGTTTGGTAATTGTTTTCATGTTTATCTAAAAAGTTCTGCCTACTCTTTTTGGGATTTTCAGCTTACTCCCTTTGTTATTCAACAATACAATCGTTTTGATAAGATGGTTGGGTAAACAATTATTTTTTATAGGATATACAAATCACGGCTTCGGCATTCTCGAATTTAAGTTTTTTAGATCCATTGTAAAGGATGGCACTGAACCTGAGTTTTAGTTTTTTAGTGGCTTCCCCACGTTCATTGGGCTCAAAATCACTTACTGAAAGCACTTCAAATTTGCTGTTCTGATCTTGTGCGTAAATCTTTGAAGAATATTCCACACCACCGGCATCCCGGTACTTAATTACGACCTGAGAAAAAGGAACACTGTCATTCAGGGCAGTCATAGAAAGAGGACTAAAATTAGAAGCACAGGAGGAAGAATCGCCGTAAGTAATGGTGTTATAGTTCCAAACCGCGAGTTCATTTTTTGCATCCCTAAGGCTGAGTCGCACCGGGTAAGCCCCCCGCACAGCATAGCTGTGATTGGGTTGGGCTTCTTCTGAACCTTTACCGTCCCCAAAGTCCCATTGGAATGTGAATGGGGCGACGCCAAAGGTTTGGGCTTTAAAACGCATGGTATTCGACGACACAATAGAATCGCTGACGTAGGCCATGCAACGATCGGGTGCAAAACCCACCGCCACAGTATTGCAAATTGAACTTTCGCAGCCGTTTAACGATTTGATGGTTAAACACACCGTATAGTTCCCCCCTTTTTTATAGGTATGAGAGGGATTCGCTACTGTTGAAACATCCCCATCTCCAAAATTCCAGAAATAACTTAAAACGGGTTTATTAAAGGTGGATTTAAAATTCACCATCCACTCCGATGAAACATAAGAGTAGGAACCGGGATAAATGGCCGAATTAATATCGGCAGCAGCACCCGCGGCACTGGTTTTGGAATCGTTGATTTCAAAACGTATGCTGTTGGGGCAGGCACTCGTGCAGTTTTTTTGACGAAGCTCAGCAACATAAGTGTACAATCCTTGCTGATCCTGAGTATAGGATGAATAAAGCATATAATTGTTGATGCCTGCTTCTATCAGAGTGGAAGTACTGCTGCCATTGAGCTCAGCATAAAATTCGGGCTCGTTGGTGGTAAGCGACTCGGGGTATTTTTTCTTCTCACAGGCACTTAACAGCCCTAAGAAAATCAACAGTATGGAGAGGCGTAGAAAATGCATATTATCTGTTTTTGATGGAATAAAGTAATGAGAGTTTTAAGCCTGAACTTCTTTCTTTTACGCTTGAATTAAAAAAAGCGTCGTCCTTCAGATCCACCAACCCAAAAAACACCTCCGGTTGTATGTATAGGTTTTTAAACAATTCTCTGCGGTAAAAGAAACCCATTTGAAAATTATAAGGCGCTATACCTTCTGTATAACCCAGTTCTTTACTGCTTTGTTTTTCTCCAACACTGAACGACTCCTCGTAAGTCTCTACTGTGCTGTTCACGTTAAGTAAATAACCTAATTCAAAACTACTTCCCAGACTTTGTTTTTTGCTGAAGTTCCATGAAAAACGCAAAGGAAAATTCAGATAATAAAACGTTTGCGGACTAATCACCGTTACTTGACGCTCTTCCCCAAAACTGTATTTGGTTATGGTGGAGGTATCGCTGAAGGCTCCTAAATGATGAATGCCGGTGAAATGCAATCCCAGTGAATAATCTATTCGTTCAGTGATGGCTTTGTGGTAATTGATGCCAAGTACAGGATTAAAACCCCTTCCCTCCGTTCCTGTTGGACTTTTCCAACCGTATAACACATTACATCCTGCTTCAACACTCCATAGCATGTTTTTCTTTATTTCCGGCAAACTCAAGGCCGAACCTGCCGCAGGGCTCAATTCCGAACTGTCTTTTGGCAGAGCAGTTGCCGTTGCTACAACTTCATTGGAGGTAGTTTTCGCCTCCTCAAGCGGCAAAGTGGAAGGGGTTTCAAGAGCCGTTAAAGGAAGGCTTGTTGCAAGTGGGTCCCCGGCCTTTTCCTCTGTTGATATTAAGCCTTTGTTGTTCTCCTGAGAACTTTGGTTTGTAGTTATTGCAGATATAAGAGGCACAACAGGCACCTCTGCGTTCTCGCTGATTTGTAAAGGCTCGGCAACATAAACCGCTTCTTCCTTTTGATCAGGCACCGCATTTTGCGAAACTGAAACTCCAGCTAATGGTGAAGTGCTAATAGGTTTTGGACTTTGTTTCTCAGGTGCAGAAGTTGCGTTGTTTGAAACTTCAGCAAGCTTGCTTTGGCTTAGTGCAGGAGCCGTTGGTCTGGCCTTAATTGATTTGGTTTCTTCCGAAACCGTTTCCGCTTTTGTTCTCGGGGCCGTAACACGTTGTTCTGAGATTTGATGCTTATCAATAAACACAGGTTTCGCTTCCGGCCAAAGCATCAGCCTACCGGTAAAGATGACCACGCCGCCTAACATAAACCAAAACGGAAGCAAGCGTCTTTTTCTTCGGTTGCCCTCAATCACTTTTTTAGCCACTTCCCAATCGCTCTCTTCAAAAGCAAAGGTTTGCTCATCCAAAAGCTGCTGAAGCGTTTTTTTGAATTCTTCTTCCTTACTCATTGTTATTCTCCTTAAGCATCAATTCATTTTTGGTTAATAGTTCTTTTAGTTTTTCTTTCGCCGCGTTCAGGTGCCACTTCGACGTGCCCTCGGTAATGTTCAGCATCTCGGCAATTTCACGGTGTTTGTACCCGTCAATAAAATACAGGTTAAACACCTGGCGGGAGGCCGGCGCCAGTTGAGCGATAAAGCTATAAATCTCCTCTGCATTTGAGCGCGCCAAACTTTCGTTCAATTCCGAATAGGATTCTTCTTCATAATACGTCTCCACATACTGCATGGTTTTGTAATGCAGTTTCTCCTTTTTGAATTCGTTAATCAGGGTATTGATCATGATCTTCCGTATCCAGGGTTTAATTGGACTTTCCCTGTCGTAGCTTTTTAAATGGCTTAGTATTTTGTAAAAACCCTGGTTCAAAACTTCTTTGGCTTTGTCCTGATTGCGGGTATAACGTATGCAAATGCTCATCAGGTAGGGGTAACATAATTTATAGAGTTCGTACTCGGCTCTTCGCTCGCCATGAATGCAAGAATCTATCAGTGTGAGCTGAATAAGCATGAAATTTTTTAAGGCCTCAGTTAACTGTACACTTTAAAGAGGAAAATGGTTGGGTCTGAATAAATTTAGTTAAAAATCGGGCCTGAATGGTCCATTTAAGCCATTAAAGGTCCAAAAATCTTAGAATTCCGGGGAATCCTCGGGTACCAAACCGGCCGAAGTGGTTTCCCCAACCACAAAAATGCGGTTTTCAATACTTCTGGCGCTCAGCAACTGTTCCATGCGCTCGGGGTGGGTATCGGTAATAAATACCTGTCCAAATTGGTCCCCACTCACCAATTCCAGCAATTTAGTAAAACGTTGTTCGTCCAGTTTGTCGTACACATCGTCCAGCAATAAAAGTGGTTTTATGTTTTTCTGGTTTTTGATGAACTCAAATTGCGCCAGTTTCAGCGCCAGCAGATAGGATTTTTGCTGACCTTGGGAAGCAAAGCGTTTCAGAGGATAGGCTTCCAGTTGAAAATCCATATCGTCCTTATGCGGTCCAATACTGGTGTAATTTAAGGCACGGTCGCGAGACAAAACAGCCATCAGAGCAGGTTTAAAGTCGCGCTCACCCAAACTGTTTTCGTATTGCAAACTCACATTTTCCCCGCTACCACTGATGTATTGATAGTAGCGGTTAAACAGGGGGATAAAGGTTTTTAAAAAATCTATTCTCTTTTCAAGAATCACCTGCCCGTGTATGACCAGCTGCTCATCCATAATGTCGAGGGTTTCGGCATCAAAACTGCGCTGCTCCTGAAATTGCTTCAAGAGGGCGTTTCTTTGTTTTAACACGTGGTTGTATGCAATCAGGTTGTCCAGATAAGCTTTGTCGTATTGTGAAATAATGCTGTCAATAAATTTTCTTCTTTGTTCGCTGCTGCCGTGTATCAGCTCGGTATCGCTTGGGGAGATCATTACCAAAGGAAATTGCCCTAAATGCTCACTCAGGCGTTCGTATTCCCTTTTGTTTTTTTTAAATACCTTTTTTTGATGCCGTTTCAGGGCGCAATGCAATTCATTGGTTTCGCCTTCTTTTTCGAACCATCCCTGCAACATAAAAAAGCCCTCGTTGTGACGTATGTTCTGGCTGTCTACCGGATTAAAAAAACTCTTGCAAAAGGACAAGTAATGAATGGCATCCAGCAAATTGGTTTTCCCCACCCCGTTATTCCCAACAAAACAATTGACTTTTTTTGAGAAACTGGCCTCAAAATCAGTGTAATTTTTAAAATTTACCAGGGATAATTGCTTTAAATACATGATTTTAAGCAAAAGTACGCTAAAATTGAAGCTTTTGTATCGTCTCAAAAAAAATTCGGGAATTCTGCAAAAAAGACTATCTTCGCAGACTAAATTTTTTAAACACAAATGACTGATTTAAAAGAAGAAAACCCGGTAGAAAACAACGAAACTCAACCGGCAGATGAGCAGGCAGAAGCACCTAAAAAAAGCATCGATCCCAGCTTACAGGGTTTTCAGCTCATTTATGAGAAAAACAAAAATGTAATCAATTACGTGGGTGGTGGTTTGGCCATACTCATTGTTGCCATTGTTTATTTTAAGTTGTTTTACCTGCCAGAGCAGGAGAAAGAAGCTGCTAACGAAATTTACATGGCCGAAACCTTGTTTGAAAGAGACAGTTTTAATCTGGCCCTGAAAGGCGGCATCATGGTGATGACACCCGATGGACAGAAACAAATGATGGGCTTTGAACAAGTGGCTGAAAATTACAATCTCACCAAAACCGGCAATCTGGCCAATTATTATGCCGGCATTTGTTATCTGAGAACAGGAAAATTCGAACAAGCCATCGAATCTCTTAAAAAATACGAAGGCAGCGACGAGATCATTTCCTCCATTGCCATTGGTGCTATTGGAGACGCCAACATGGAACTTAATAAAGCTGATGAAGCCGTTAAGTATTATCTTAAAGCCGCTGAGAACAGCAACAATACGTTTACAACGCCCCATTACCTCAAAAAGGCAGGGTTTGCATACGAAACAGCTGAAAATTTTCAAAAAGCCGTGGATGTTTATGAACGCCTCAGAAAAGAATTTTCAAGTTCGGAACTGGCACGTGAAATACCTTTAGACATTGCACGCGTAAAAGCATTAGGAAACCTTTAATTCAAATAGAATACCTAATTTAAAGTCTGCAAATTCTGCAGACTTTTTTATTTCTAACACATGAGCAGCGTCGATAAAAACCTTTCCAGCATTGAGGGAACAGAAGTGCCCAACGCTTCCGAATTTCGTTTTGCCATTGTATACTCCGAGTGGAATTCTACAATTACCAACGCTTTAAAGGAAGGCGCAATGTCTACCTTAAAACACTTTGGCGCCAAACAACAAAACATCAGCATTCACCCGGTACCCGGAAGTTTTGAGTTGACACTCGGCGCGCAATACGCCGCTGAATTTACCGATGCCGATGCCATCATTTGCCTGGGTTGTGTGATACAGGGCGAAACCCGGCACTTTGATTTTATTTGCGATGCGGTGGCCAAAGGCATTACCGACCTTAACATCAAATACAACATTCCGGTTATTTTTGGGGTACTAACCCCCGATACCATGCAGCAAGCCATTGACCGCGCCGGTGGAAAACACGGCAACAAGGGCAGCGAGGCGGCCATTACCGCCATTAAAATGCTGGGCTTGAGAAATACTTTTATTCAGGAGAAATAATCACTGATTAATTTTCGTTTTTACCTGAATCTAAATTCTGATTCAAAAGGGCTCCAAACAAATCACTAAACCCCACCCCCTCTGCCAGTTTATTTTTATTCAACAAAGAGTGTTCGGCAAGGGCATGCAATACAAATTCCATCATCAGGGTTTTTTCTTCGCCTTTTAACTTAGGCTGGTAAGTTTCCACCAGTTCACTGAGTCCATTCACCAGGGATAAAGCCGCAGCGTACACCTTGTCGTTTTGTTGCTCCAGCAAGTCAATGCGCTGACCGTTAGAAAACCAATTCACAATTTCAGTGTAGGGATTTTTTTCGGTTTTGCGTTTTAATTTAGAAGGGTCAGGAAACAGACGAATAAAATAATTGCGGATGGCCATGCTGATGAGGTTGTAAGCAATCACAGCGGGACCTTCTTGCTCCCCTTCGTACACCAATTCTATTTTGCCGTTAATGGCTGGAATGCAAGCGTACAAATCTGAAATTCTTGCGAACGTGTATGGCTGGTTTGTTTTTAAAAAACGCAACTCGGCCGCGCTCACCAGGTTTTCAAAGGCACTGATGGTGAGGCGTGCACTCACTCCGCTTTTAGCATCCACAAATTCACTTTTTCTGGCTTCTAATGCAATTTGTTCCACCAGGGTTTTTAGTAGCTCGGGCACACGAATGGTTTTTTGTGTGGCACTCAACTTCACCTGACTTTCGGTAATTTTTCGCGCTTGCTCGGGCGCATTCAAATAATGCGTTAGAATCTGCGAACCAATTCTATCCTTCAAGGGTGTTACAATGCTGCCACGGTTGGTGTAATCTTCAGGATTAGCCGTAAACACAAATTGTATGTCCAATGGCAAACGCAAATTAAAGCCTCTGATTTGCACATCGCCTTCCTGCAAAATATTAAATAGAGCCACTTGTATGCGGGGCTGAAGGTCGGGCAATTCGTTGATCACAAAAATGCCCCGGTTGTTGCGGGGTATCATCCCGTAGTGTATAACTTTTTCATCTGAAAGGCTGAGTTTTTGCCCTGCTGCTTTAATGGGGTCAATGTCACCAATCAAATCCGCCACATTCACATCCGGGGTGGCCAGTTTTTCAGCATAACGATCGTTGCGGTGTAACCAGTCAATGCCGGTAAGGTCCCCTTCTTTTTCAATGAGGTCCTTTGCAAAAGCCGATACCGGTTGAAAAGGATCGTCGTGCATTGGAGAACCTTTTACCACAGGAATGTATTCGTTCAACAGATTACACATTTGCCGGGCCATCATGGTTTTGGCCTGCCCGCGCAAACCCAGAAACAAAATATTGTGTTTACTCAATAAAGCGCGTTCCACTTCGGGCAACACGGTTTGTTCGTAACCGTATACCGCGTCAAAAATGGGGTCTTTGGTTTTTAATTTTTCAATCAGGTTGTTTCTGATTTCCTCCTTAATGCTGAGGTAGCTGTAGCCCGCTTTTTTAAGTTCGCCTAAGGTGCTGATGTTTGGTTTTTTCATACTAAACGCGTTTCGATTTTTTGCTGTTATAATCTCTGAAAATCACTTCTCCTAATCCTTTTAATCCTGTAAAATACGCCTTACCCTGATTGGCTGCGGCAAATTCATCAATAAAATGCTGAAGGTAATCGTCTTTGGCCACCATAAAGGTGGTAATATTTATTTGTTTGCGTTTACACAGTGCCGCCAGTTCAAGGCATTTGTTTACGATGCGACGATCCAATCCAAAACTGTTTTTGTAATACGTGCCGTTTTCTTTTAAGCAGGAAGGTTTTCCATCCGTGATCATAAAAATTTGTTTGTTGGCCGTTTTTTTGCGGCGCAAGATGTCCATGGCCAGTTCCAAGCCCGCTACCGTGTTGGTATGGTAAGGTCCCACCTGAAGATAAGGCAGGTCTTTCAGTGAAATGGACCAGGCATCGTCGCCAAACACAATAATATCCAGACTGTCTTTTGGGTATTTGCGGCGTATCATTTCGGCCAGGGCCATGGCCACCATTTTTGCGGGGGTAATGCGGTCTTCTCCGTACAAAATCATGCTATGGCTGATATCGATCATTAACACTGTTGCCGTTTGAGTTTTGTATTCCTGCTCGTGCACCAAAAGGTCCTGCTCGGTTAAACGAAACTCATCCATACCGCTGTTCAGCTGAGCCTGTTGTACCGATTCGCTCAGGGCCAGGTTTTGGGGCGAATCGCCCGGCTCAAAATTGCGGAGCACATCGCTTTGTTCTTCTCCGCTGCTGCCACCGTAACGGGTGCTGTGGTTGCCCGACTTTCCTTTTTTCAATTTACCAAACAACATCTCCAAAGCATTTTCGCGTATGGCCTGTTCAGTTTTGGGTGTAATGCCCAGTCCCGCGGGGCTGTCTGATTTTTCTCTCAGGTAACCCCGCTTTTTGAGCTCTTCCACAAAATCATCAATGGTGTAGGTAGAATCAGTCAGCTGGTATTCTTTGTCCAGTTCCCGCATCCAGTCAATGGTTTCTTCCACATCCCCACTGGTGTGGGTAATGAGTTGTTTAAAGAGTTTAAACAAGTCATCAAACTTGGATTGGCCTTTTGCCGAAAAACTCTGAAAGCGGAAACCCTGCATAATCTTAAAACCCTTAAAGGAATTTAAAGTTGCAAAAAATCAGGCAGTACAAAAGTTAATTTTGGCTTAGAAAATGGTTTCAAGTACCTTAAAAGCTTGGTCACTTAGAAGGGCGCCCGATGAAGCTCATTTCAGAAGGCCGAAGTTTTAAAATTGTTTATTCAGATTGTGGTACTCGATTTTGGACATGTAAGGGAAATAGGGCAGGATGCTGATGAGTTCCTTGGTTTTGTTTTCATCAATGTTTTGGAAAATTAACACCGCATCTTTTTTAGAAACAGAAATGAAGAAGCTTTCCAGAATAGCTTCCGACTTCCATTGATGAACAAACTCCATTTCCTTTTTGGGTAATTCGGGATTCGATTTTATTGTTTCTATTCCGCTGTCGGAAAGGGTGATTAAAACCAGAATTCTATTCATGTTAGTAAATTAAAAGTTTGTGCAAATGTATACAAAATTGAAATCCAGAATTTATAAGCAAGGCTTAGTTGCTGGAAAGATAGCGATTCTAGTTAATGTCAATTTTAACGAATTATTTATACCCTCAAACTACCATCTGCTTCATCGCCTTCAGCACCCTGCATTTTGTGAGCCCGTTGTATTCTATCACCAGGCGGTAATCGCCCGATTGAATGCTTCGGGTTTTTAAAAAACCTTCAAAATCAAAACTTAAAGGCAAAATCAAGTAACGGTATTTGTGGGGGTTTAAACCCAGCTGTTCCACCAGGGCATTTTTTTCGGCCCGTTCAATTTCATTCAAAAACAAGAGCTGGGGTTTTACTTTAAAATGCAGGTAATAGTCCAAAGCAATGAACTCCTTCAGCACCCGGTCTTCAGGGTAGTGTTGTTCAACAAAGGTTGTGGCGATTTCAAACACATCGTTTAAAGAGTATTTGTGGTAAGTGCGCTGCGTGCCGAAATACTCGCCAAGCCCCAGTAAAAAATCAAAGCTGCTGTATTTGGTATTCACATATCTGAGCAGGTTCTGCGCTTTGCCGCTGTTCCAGTAAATTTCAAGGGCGTGTTCCAGTTTCGTGATGCGTTCCAATTCCGTTTTGGAGAGGTACTTACTTTCAATGATCTGGTAAGGGGGTTCAGGGTCAAACACAAAACCGTGCTCCTTGTATTTTTGACGCACTGGCGTGCCTTTCAAAAATTTTAAAAAACCCAGCTGCAATTCCGGAGCTTCGAGTTTAAATACTTCTTCAAAGGAGTATTTGATGTCGGGCCAATGGTCCAAAGCCATGCCCACAATCAGGTCCAGGTGCATTTCTACTTTGTATTCCAATTCCTGTATAATGGCTTTGGTTTTGTCAAAGTTCTGTTTGCGCTGCACCTCCAGGTTGGCTTTTTGGTTCACCGTTTGTATACCTATCTCAAACCGAAACAAACCCTTAGGCACTTTCTCGTGTATAAATTTCCGAATGTCGGGGTGCAAAATATCCGCGGTAATTTCAAATTGAAACACATTGCCTTCGCGGTGGTGGTCGAGTATAAATTGAAAGATCTCAATCGAAAAATCTTTTTTTACGTTAAAGGTGCGGTCCAAAAACTTTACCACCCGCCCGTGTTGCATCATAAACAACAAGGTGTTTTTAATACTTTGCATGGGCAATTGCCTCACCTTGTTGTCCAAACTGGCCAGGCAAAACTCACATTTGTAAGGGCAGCCCCTGGAGGTTTCCAAATACAACACCTTGTTTTTTAACTCCTCTGCAACATCGTCCCCATAAGGCATGATGTGTTCGAGCTGTTTTAAATCAAACATAGGTGCCAGGGGATTTTCAATGACCTCCTTGTTCTTTTTCCAAATGAGGGAAGGTACCAAAGCCACATCCGGGTAGTGTTTTAAAAATTCGGCAAATGCAATTTCTCCTTCTCCCTGAATAATAAAATCCACCTCTTCAAGGGCAATGAGGTCTTCCCATTCGTAACTCACTTCTGGTCCGCCCAATAAAATTTTAATGTTTGGTTTTATGGTCTTGATTTTTTTGCAAACCTCAAGGGTAGGACTGATGTTCCAGATGTAGCAGGAAAAAGCCACCACTTCAAAATCCGAGCAATAGGCCGCTATCTCGTCCTTATTTTCCTTAATGGTAAATTCCTTCCAGGCCAAACCTTCACGCTCCTTATTGAGCTGATAAAGCAGGCGGATGGCCAGTGGCCAGATTGCTGTGTATGTATTTGGCGTTTAGGGTACTGAGTAAGACACGCATGGTTGACGAAGATAAGGAATAATGTTTGCTCGATTCGGATTGTCAATTGGATCTGATATAGTTTCTACCTTTTCGACGCTAGCCCACACTGAAGGCGACCTTATAAAATTCATCGCTGAAATCAAGGGAGCTTTGAAGGCCGAGCAAAAAGGACCAAATAACACTTTTAGTTGTTTCCTTATCCTTTTTGCGAAGCCGGTGTGTAGAAGCTTCGCTGTCCTGACCCCGATAGGGCGTCAGGACATGATCGAAGCTTCAGCTCAAAGCGACCGTAGATTTCCGATGAATTTTATTAAGTCTTGATTTCTTTGGTTCTTTCTGCATCAAGGCAGAAAGAACGGACGAAATATTTTTTTGCCACTTTCTCTTAACACAGAGCAAACACCCTGCAGGTGTGGGCGCTTGCCGCCTTGGAAAATTTGGATAGCAGCACCGGGCTGTCGCAACTCCCTGGGCGAGGAGAGAGGTTCCGCTTTACTTCTTTCTCTCTCGCCCGAGCTCAAATCCCGACGAAGTGTCGGGACTCCATCCCTAGCGCGGACATGCAAACCCCGAGGGGGTTCATCGCAGATACCGAAAACCCTTTCGGGGTTTTCCGCCTATCAAGGTCGCTATGCTTTATTACTTAGCCCGCGCAAACCCCGAATGGGTTCACCGGAGGTATTGAAAACCCTTTCGGAGTTTTGCGCCTGATAAACTAGACCTTATAGCCTATGGTTTTTCGAGGTAAGGGTTTTTCCTTCTTCTCTAACAATTCGTCAAGGTATTTGAAAACGAGTTCAATGTTCTTTGAATTGTTCTCTGTTTTCTTTTTAATGCTTTCAATGGCGAGCTTCAGCTCTATGGTGTCGGTAAAGGCCTTGCGCATCCGGTATGGCTTTTTGACTATTTAATACGCTTGATAGCATTAAAACCCCGTATTCGGTAAAGGCCATAGGCATGTAACGGACCCCTCCCCAACTTGAGGTCACAATTTGTGACCTCAAAATCTCAAACTCCTGGCTACTCAATTCAAACATAAAATCTTCTGGAAAACGGTCAATATTTCTTTTCACAGCTTGTTTCAGTGCTTTGGTTTCTACTCCATACAGTTGAGCCAGGTCCCTATCCAGCATCACCTTTTGATTCCGGATAAAATAAATCTTGTCCAGCACCATTTCATCGTTTAGCTTTAAGCTTTTTGCCTCGTCCATTAAATACCCTGAATTGTTCACTCAAAATTATGCCCTATAAACAAGGAGTCTTGCCATAGTTTATAGCATTCTGAAATAAAAAGGACTTGACCTGCATAAACCCTAAACAGGTCTCGATACGCGCTCCCCGCAAAGGCTTCTCAGCGCCACTTGACCTGACAGAATATCTTTTTAAACTCGTAAGTTTCTGTACTTCCAAATCTTCTCATTCGTGAAAATCACTTTAGCACGAGCTGTTGTTTTTAGTGAAATTCGTGCAATTCGTGGCAAGTTCTTCCTATAAATTAATAATCCATTCTGTTCCAAAAAGTCGAAGCACAACACAAACAAAAAACCCCTCGTTCAGAGGGGTTTAGTTAATGAATGGAATTCAAATTTAGCTTCCGCAAGCTTCGCAATTCTCCGGATCATCCAAACTACAGCTCAATTGTGCTTGTTGTTCATCATAACTCAACACATGACCTTGTCCGCGATCCACCAGCAATTGGTCCTCGTTACCGAGAACAAAGGTAGGTTGTGCCAGGGCGCTTTGATCTACGGTAAACTTAATGGCATCGGCTGCAGCTTTGGTGCGCAGGTAATACATGCCGGTTTTCAACCCTTTTTTCCAGGCGTAAAAATGCGCGCTGCTCATCTTCGCAAAGTTGGCATCCTGAATAAACAAATTCAGAGATTGGGATTGATCGATGAAGGCCCCACGGTCGGCGGCCATGTCAATAATGGTGCGTTGTTTGATTTCCCAAACGGTTTTGTAAAGTTCTTTAATGTTGGCCGGAATTTCTGCAATGCCTTGAACAGAACCGTTGGCAGCAATAATTTTATTTTTTAAACCTTCATTCCAAATGCCCAATTTCACTAAGTCACGCAACAAATGTTTGTTCACCACCACAAATTCTCCGCTCAGTACACGGCGGGTGTAAATATTGCTGGTGTAAGGTTCAAAACACTCGTTGTTACCCAAAATTTGTGAAGTACTGGCGGTTGGCATAGGGGCTAACAACAAGCTGTTGCGTACGCCGTGTTTCATGATTTCTTCTCTCAACACATCCCACTCCCAGCGTGTACTTGGTTTTACATTCCACATGTCGTGCTGGAAAATACCCTTTGAAACGGGTGAACCGGAATACGATTCGTACGGACCATCCACCTTAGCCAAGTCTTTACTGGCGGTAAGCGCAGCAAAATAAATGGTTTCAAAAATTTCGGAGTTAAGTTTGCGGGCCTCATCGCTTTCAAAAGGATAACGCATCAAAATAAACGCGTCGGCCAAACCTTGCACACCCAAACCAATCGGGCGGTGGCGCATGTTGCTGTTGCGGGCCTCAGGTACCGGGTAATAATTGCGGTCGATGATTTTGTTTAGGTTAATGGTGGCCTGGTAAGTAATCTCAAACAACTTATTGTGATCGAAGCTGCCTGCTTTTTCATCTACAAACCTTGGAAGCGCAATGGAGGCCAGGTTACACACCGCTACTTCGTCGGCGCTGGTGTACTCAATAATTTCGGTACACAGGTTGCTGGACTTGATGGTGCCCAGGTTTTGCTGATTGGATTTGGAATTGGCCGCATCCTTAAACAACATGTAAGGGTTACCGGTTTCAATTTGCGCTTCAATAATGGAAGCCCACAATTCACGCGCTTTTATCTGACGGCGGAAACGGCCTTCTTCTTCGTATTTGGTGTACAGTTTTACAAACTCCTCGCTGTGGCAATCGCTTAGGCCAGGGCATTCGTTAGGGCACATCAAACTCCACATGCCTTCTTCTTCCACGCGTTTCATAAACAAATCTGGAATCCAAAGTGCGGTGAACAAATCGCGCGCGCGCATTTCTTCCTTGCCGTGGTTTTTGCGAATGTCGAGGAAATCATAAATATCGGCATGCCATGGCTCAAGATAAACTGCAATGGAGCCCTTGCGTTTTCCACCACCCTGATCCACATAACGGGCCGTTTCGTTGTACACTTTCAGCATAGGGATAATGCCATTGCTGGTGCCGTTGGTGCCTTTGATGTATGAGCCCGTGGCGCGCACGTTGTGTATGCTTAAACCAATTCCGCCTGCGCTTTGAGAAATTTTAGCGCATTGTTTTAAAGTATCGTAAATGCCGTCAATGCTATCGTCCTTCACCTGCAACAAAAAGCAGGAGCTCATTTGTGGCTTAGGTGTGCCGGCATTAAATAGGGTAGGTGTAGCATGAGTGAACCAACGCTCACTCATTAAATTGTAAGTGCGAATGGCCGCTTCAATATCGTTTTTATGGATGCCAACGGCCACGCGCATGATCATGTGCTGTGGGCGCTCTGCCACTTTGTTGTTCATCTTAAGGAGGTAGGAACGCTCCAGGGTTTTAAAACCAAAATAATCGTAACCAAAATCTCTGTCGTATATAATGCTGGAGTCGAGGGTGTGTGCGTTTTCCATCACAATCTCGTATACATCATCAGCAATCAGCGCGGCGCGTAATCCGTTTTTAGGATCAATGTAATTGTATAAAGCTTCAATTGTTTTAGAAAACGATTTGATGGTGTTTTTGTGAAGGTTACTCACAGCAATACGCGATGCCAGTTGGGCGTAATCGGGGTGACGTACGGTTAAAGATGCGGCGGTTTCAGCAGCGAGGTTATCCAATTCACTCGTGGTAACACCATCATACACCCCATCGATTACTTTTTTAGCAACCAAAATAGGATCCACGTGTGCCGGTTCCAGGCCATAGCTGAGTTTTTGAATGCGTGCCGTAATCTTGTCGAATTTTACCGACTCGCTGGTGCCGTCTCTTTTAATTACATACATAAGCTTAAAGTTTTAAAAATGTTTTTGAGTTTTTGGTTATTACAAGATACTTTTCGAAATAGGGCTATTTTAATTTTTGTTTTTTATTCTTTCAACACTCGTCGGTTAAATGTAACCGGACCTTTGTTTTTGGGGGTCAGATTCCCTTGCCAGAGCGCTAATGTCTTGCGGAGCACAAAGTTACGACGTAAATAAGCTATTTCCGGGTGGGGAACTGTTAAAACTTCAGAAGTCTTCGTCCAGATTAAAGACGTTGTTTTCTTCTTTGTTTCCCATTACACCGGCTTTTTGGTACTCGGCCACCCGTTTTTCAAAGAAATTGGTTTTGCCTTGCAGCGAAATCATTTCCATAAAATCAAAGGGATTACTGGCGTTATAATACTTGTCGCAACCCAAAGCCTGAAGCAGGCGGTCGGCAACAAATTCTATGTATTGGCACATCAAATCAGAATTCATCCCAATGAGTTTTACAGGGATGGCGTCCACCACAAATTTTTTCTCAATGCTTACCGCATCAACAATAATTTTGGTTACCTGCTCTTTAGGAAGTTGATTTTTGAGGTGGTTGGTGTAAAGTAAACAGGCAAAATCGCAGTGCAGGCCCTCATCACGACTGATTAATTCGTTGCTGAAAGTTAGGCCCGGCATCAAACCCCGCTTTTTCAACCAGAAAATAGAGCAAAAGGAGCCTGAGAAAAAGATGCCCTCAACGGCAGCAAAGGCAATCAAACGCTCGGCAAAGCTGCCGTTGTTAATCCATTTTAAAGCCCATTCGGCCTTTTCGCCCACGCAGGGCACGGTGTCCACAGCGTGCAGCAAACGGTCTTTTTCAACCGGATCTTTAATGTAAGTGTCTATTAATAAGGAGTAGGTTTCGGAGTGGATGTTTTCCATCATAATCTGAAAGCCATAAAAACAGCGTGCTTCGGGGTATTGCACCTCGTTGAGGAAGTTTACGGCCAGGTTTTCGTTCACGATGCCGTCGCTGGCAGCAAAAAACGCCAGCACGTGTTTAATAAAGTGTTTTTCGTTATCGTTGAGTTTGTTGTTCCAATCCGTCATGTCAGAGGCGAGGTCAATTTCCTCCGCCGTCCAAAAACTAGCTTCAGCCTTTTTATAAAATTCCCAAATGTCTTTGTACTTAATGGGAAATAATACAAACCTGTCTTTGTTCTCTACTAGTATTGGTTCTGTCATATGCTATTCTGTTTTGAAGGATGAATGATTTAAAAGCGAATCACGTTTGCAAATAAATACAAAAAAGTCCCCCTTGTTGGGATAAATGAATTAACACTAGGGCTAAGTTTTAAACATGGAGAAATTCACCGATACCAGTTGAAAACCTTGATAGACTTGATTTACAACTTGGTAACAAATTTCAGAAAAAAAGTTGAGAAAGCCCTTGTGAAAACCAAAACAATTTTTAAGATGTTTGAACGAGCTTTTCGATAATCGCAACGGTGTTGCATAACTGCCCTGAAATTTAATCTTCAAAATAGCCCTGTTTGTACTCTGTTTTGGGTGATTGATGGAAAACTGCAACTTTATTCCACCGCATAGCGTTTAACCCCCCAAACAAAGTAAAATGTCAGTTGCCGAGTGGGTACAACTTTCTAAAAACGACGAGAAACAAGCTATACGCTATGTTTTTGATACTTATTACCCCTGCCTATCTGCTATTGCCACACGTTTGGCAAAGGATACGGCTCAGGCTGAAGAGATGTTGTGTTACAGCTTTTACGCCTGTGTAAGCAAACTTAAACACCAATTAAAAAGCCTTCATCTTGATGACATTTTTAAAGCTGAGTTTATTCGCGGTTGTGTGTCTTATGCAAAAGGATTTGGCAAAGCGTATTTTGTAAGCAGCACGGTTGACGTTTGCAGGGAAAAACCAAACTATATTTTATCTTCTTCCACAAAGCACCTTACCGATTTTTCAAAGCTTCATCCGACTGTGTTTTTGGAGGCGCTAAGGGCTCTAGTGCCAGCACAACGTATGGTATTCAGCTTGGTTATTGCGGAGGGTTATAGCATTGAACAATCCGCCGAACTTTTAGAATGTAGTATTGAAGCCGCCAAATTTAACCTTGAAAAAGCAAAACTGAATTTTAACAAACACTTGCTTGTTTTAAGTGCCGTTTCACAAGCATGAATCCTGTGTTCAAATATCCGGTCGATGAACAGATGCTGAGGTCAAAGCTTCTGGAAACGCAGCCTGTTGATATAGAGCAGGCTTGGGAAAAATTTGAGTTATACCTTTCTCAACAAAAGCCATTATTTACCGCCGTAAAAAAGAATACGCTGAATTTGATGATTCACCCAACACTTTTGTTCAGAGTTTTTTTGGCCGGATTAATTGTGCTTTCAAGTGTGTTTTTTTATCGTCAATTGAATTCCAAATTTTCAGAAACTCTGGAGAAGTTACACGCTACTTCATCAGCTGCTCCGCTAAAACAAATTGTAAGGGAAAGTCCAATGCCAATGCAAGAGCATCAAAGCAGGGATATTGAAAAGCACGCTGTAATTGCCAGTGAAATAGGGTCGGCCAATATCGCTTTGCCTGCGCCAACTGAAGATACTGCTCCTAAAGCGGTTATAAAGAAAGCTCAGGTTATAGCAGTAAAGGAAAGCTCTGCTTCCGCAAAGCACACAGAAGTTTCATCCGAGACCACTGCGGAAACTGTTAAAAGCAGCCCTTCCGAAACCATTCCCTCAACGGCAGAATTGCCAGAGGAGTCTTTCGAAATACCGCTTTAAAGGCCGGAGCATTACACAAGTTGAATTTATTAGCTTTGTGTTCTGTGAGAGACATCGAAAACAAACACGACATTGAAATTCTTATTCAGGCCTTTTATTCCAGCCTGCTGCAATTGGATGAAATGAAACCGGCTTTTGAAGGCCTGAATTTTCAAGATCATGTTCCCCGCATTGTGGCTTTTTGGAGCATGGTGTTGCTGGATGAGGCGGGCTATAAAACCAACGTGTTTGATAAACACCTGCACTTACAAATCAAACCCCATCATTTTGATATTTGGAAAGACACCTTTGTGGCCACCGTTAACAAGCTGTTTAAAGGCGAAAAGGCCGACCTGGCCATACAACGCGCCACCGTGCTCAGTTACACCTTTAAAAGCAAGTGGGAGCATCTGAAAAAATAAAATCCAAATACAGGTCCTAATTTTATCTTCAGCATTGAATTGCTACTTTTGAATCCCCAACGTATGGCACTTATGCAAAACACCCTCAGCACTGCCTTTAAGAACGAACTCGAATTTGCCCGTGAAATGGACCGAAACGATGGTTTAAAGCACTACCGCAGCCGTTTTCACTTTCCCATTCACAATAATGAAGAAGTGGTGTATTTTACCGGGAACTCCCTGGGTTTACAACCCAAATCCACTAAGGACTATTTGCAACAAGAACTCAACGATTGGGCAAAGTTTGGAGTAGAAGGGCATTTTCTGGCTAAAAACCCCTGGTTGTCCTACCACGAATTACTTACCAATAAAATGGCCAAAATTGTGGGGGCTTTGCCAGAGGAAACGGTAATGATGAATCAGCTGACCGTGAACCTGCATTTATTGATGGTATCGTTTTACCGCCCCACAGCCAAACGTTTCAAAATTCTTTGTGAAGCCAAAGCTTTTCCAAGCGATCAGTATGCCTTGCAATCTCAGGTGAAGTTTCATGGGTATCATCCAAAAGACGCCCTCATAGAAATTGAACCCCGCACAGGGGAATACCACATCAGAGAAGAAGACATTTACGCCGCCATTGAGCAGCACAAGGACAGCCTTGCCCTAATTATGATTGGTGGGGTGAATTATTTTAGCGGACAGGTGTTTGACATGGCAAGCATCACCAAAGCCGGACACGCGGCCGGTGCCCTGGTTGGATTTGATTTGGCCCATGGTGCAGGAAACATTGAATTGCATCTCCACGATTGGAACGTGGATTTTGCCGCCTGGTGTTCTTACAAATACCTGAACAGCGGTCCGGGTTCAGTAGCCGGTGCCTTTGTACATAAAAATCACCACAACAATCTTGATTTGCCCATGTTTGCCGGCTGGTGGGGCCACGATAAAAAAACGCGTTTTTTAATGGACGCTACCTTTGTGCCTATTCCAACGGCCGAGCGCTGGCAACTGAGTAACGCCCCGGTATTGAGCATGGCGGCTTGCAGAGCCAGTCTGGATATTTTTGATGAAGCCGGAATGCCTGCTTTGATTCAAAAAAGTAAAACTTTGGTGGCTTATCTGGAGTTCATTATAGAGGACATCAATGCGCAAAAAGGAAATTGCCTTCAAATCATTACACCCAAAGAAAGAAGAGGCTGTCAGTTATCCATAGTGGCCAATGGTTATGGAAAAGCTCTGTATCAAAGTTTAATTGAA
>JALOMJ010000158.1 GCA_025455485.1 Bacteroidia bacterium
TACTCCAACTACACGGTAACCCTGGCGGCTGCCGGTCCGTTTTCGGTTTCGGTGCCATCCGCACCAGGTATTTTCTGGCTTACAGGATCTCAGCAAACCGTTACCTGGGATGTTAATGGTACCGACTCTTTACCGATTGGCTGCAGTCTGGTAAGAATTTCCATTTCTTTAAATAGTGGCAACACATACAGTGTTTTGGTTGACTCAACATTTAATGATGGAAGTGAAACGGTTACAGTGCCAACCCTAAGCGCAAACATAAGCACCTGCAGAATTCTAATAGAGGCTATAGATAACGTGTTTTACGACATCAGCAACAACAATTTTACCATTACCACCGATGTAGGTTTGAGTTCTATTTCAAAACATAATCCCTTAAGTTTAACTACCTGGCCAAACCCCGCCAATACAACTTTACATTTTAAATTCACTGCTGTTGTTGGAGAAACCATGATCCTCACCTTATGCAACACCCTGGGACAGGAGTTGAAAAAAACCACTTACCAATCAAGCGGCGTTACACAGGGTGAAATTTCGCTGGAGCACCTTGAAGCCGGTCTTTACATACTTCAACTGAGTAATGGGAAATACAACAGTGCAGTACGTTTTGTGAAAGAATAAGCGTTAAGCCCATTTACTGTTGCTTGCTGAAATATATTGAAAAAAGCTGAGTCACACTTTTTCTTTTTTGCTCCGGTTTTTCATAAAACCTCCTATTAAAACAATAGAATAATAATTGTTTCAACTCAAAAGTATGTTACAAATTGGAAAGCCTGTTTGGATCAGGTGTAAGACGTGGCTCTAACTGTGTTTCGGTCAAAAACCTAGTATTCTGTTCTTAAAGCTAAATACCTTAAAAATTCCTCTTTCACTTCCACTTCAGCAAATTTACCGCCATAAAAAGAAGTTACTGTAGCGGAATTATTGTCTTGTACTCCCCGCGAAGACACGCATAAGTGTTTGGCATCTATCAATACAGCCACATCCTGGGTTTGCAACACGTCTTGCAATTCTTTGGCAATTTGCATTGTAAAACGTTCCTGAACCTGTGGGCGTTTAGCAAAGTACTGCACAATGCGGTTAAGTTTAGAAAGACCAATTACTTTACCATTGGAAATATAGGCCACATGTGCTTTTCCAAAAATAGGCACAAAATGGTGTTCGCAATTGCTGTAAAAGGTAATGTCTTTTTCCACCAGCATTTGATTGTATTGGTATCTGTTTTCGAAAAGTGCGATCTTTGGTTTATTGGCCGGATTCAATCCGCTGAAAATTTCTTTCACGTACATTTTGGCCACACGCTCAGGGGTACCTTTTAAACTGTCGTCTTTCAAGTCTAAACCCAAAGTTTCCATAATGTCACGAAAATGAGCCTCTATCTTTTTCATTTTTTCGTCTTCACTCAAGTCGAAGGCATCGGCTTTCATGGGCGTTTCAATGCTGGTAAAGAGATGCTCATCCCCAATTTCTTCGGCGCTTAGCTCACTCAATTCAATGCGGTTTTCCTTAAGCAGGGTATTCAACAAAATTTCTTTCGGTTTCATAAAGTGTAATTTTAAGGTCGTGTTTGGAATCTATTTTTGGTCTCAACAAGTTGTAGATGACCACGGCAATGTTCTCTGCCGTTGGGTTTAGTGTTTTAAACTCAGGCACATCCAGGTTCAGATTACGATGATCAAAACGTTCAAGTACTTCCATTTTAATAAGTGTACTTAGCGTTTTGGTGTCTATAACATAGCCTGTTATTGGGTCTAAATCCCCTGCAACTCTAACAATCACTTCATAATTGTGCCCATGGTAATTGGGTAAATTGCATTTACCAAAAAGACCTGCATTTTCTTCTGCACTCAATGCAGGGTTATGCAAACGGTGAGCCGCGTTAAAGTGTTCTTTTCTATAGACAGCTATTTTGCTCATCTTTTTATTTTCCAATCAAGAGAAAATTCGCCGGATTGTATTTTTTTAGTTGGAGTTTAGATCAGAAGTATGCTGATCATTGCGCTCCATGTAGAGAGAAACATAGAAACAAAAGAATTGTTTACTTATTTTGTTTCCGATAGGTAAAAATACTCAATTTCCGAAGTACTCCACATAAATGCGGGGGGTTTCGTATAATTTAACACAGTGTAAGTACACATTTTCAGGCAAATGCGGCACAATTTGTTTCCAGATGGCGATAGCCAGATTCTCGGTGCTGGCCAGCACACCGCTCATGAAATCCACATCCAGATTGAGGTTTTTGTGATCAAGCCGTTCGCATACGTGTTCTTGCAGAAGGGTGCTCAGGTGTTTTACATCCATTAAAAAACCGGTATCCGGATTCACTTCCCCCTTGATGGTCACAATCAACTCATAATTGTGTCCATGCCAGTTGGCATTGGCACATTTTCCAAACACCGCCACGTTTTTCTCCTCGGTCCATGACGGGTTATAAAGTTTGTGGGCGGCATTAAAATGCTCGTGGCGGGTAAGAAAAATCATGGTTCAAATGTAATCATTTTCTTACTTTTGAGCGTGCCCAAAATCCTCCTCCACTGCGCTACGGCTGCTGAAATTGAACCCACTTTAAGTTTTCTTAAGGCCTATCCGGGGCACGAGAAAAACGAATATAAATTCGGGCATACTGAGCTCGACCTCTGTATTTCAGGTGCCGGCATGGTAAAAACCGCCTTTGAATTGGGCAAACACAGCCACATTTCATACGATATCGCTATTCAAGCAGGGATTGGAGGTACTTTTGGTTTACACGGCATTGGCGATCTTGTTCGAGTGGAAGAAGATTGTTTCTCTGAGCTCGGCGCTGAAGATGGAGATTCTTTTTTAAGTCTTGATGATTTGCAATTAGGCGAGCAACATATAAAATTAATGTATCCTCACCGTCACAAACTGTTGGAACACTTACCCAAAGCAAAAGGCATTACTGTAAATACTGTGCACGGGAATGAAAGCTCTATTCAAAAATTACTTCACCGGCAAAAAGCCGAGTTAGAAAGCATGGAAGGGGCAGCTTTTATTTATGCCGCTAACCGATCGGGCTGGCCTGCCGTGCAACTGAGGTGCATCAGCAACCGGGTTGAAAAACGCGATCGCAGCAAGTGGGACATCCCCGGTGCCATTCACAATTTGAACTTGTTTTTAATTCAGTTTTTAAAAGCCCTGGATGAAAACTAAATTAACACTGGGCTACTCCCCCTGCCCCAACGATTGTTTTATTTTCGACGCGCTGGTTCATGGCAAGATCGATACCGGCGAACTGGAATTTGATGTTCAGCTGGAAGATGTAGAAACCCTGAACCAAAAAGCGCTCAAAGGAGAACTGGATGTTACGAAATTAAGTTTTCATGCCTATGCTAAAGTGATGAAGCAGTATATTTTACTGCGCTCGGGCAGTGCTTTGGGGTTTAATTGTGGACCGCTGCTGATTAAGTCAAAAGTGAAAAGTGAAAAGTTAAAAGAAGATTGGTTGGTGGCGATTCCGGGGGAGCTCACTACGGCGAATTTTTTATTGTCCATCGCTTATCCAGAAATCAAAAATAAAAAAGTGATGCTGTTCAGCGAAATTGAAGACGCTGTTTTACGAGGTGAGGTGGATGCGGGCCTGATTATACACGAAAGCCGTTTTACTTATCAGGACAAAGGTTTGGAAAAGGTGGCCGACCTTGGGGAGTTTTGGGAAGATGTAATTCACGCGCCCATTCCTTTAGGAGGCATTGTGATCAAACGCAATCTGGCACCTGAACTGCAACAACAAGTGAATGCACTGATTCGAAAAAGCGTGGAATACGCCTTTGAACATCCTGAAAGCAGTATGCCTTATGTGCGCGCACATGCCCAGGAGATGAGCGAGGAGGTGATGAAAAAACACATTGCCCTTTACGTAAACGCCTTTAGTGTGGATTTGGGTGAGCAGGGCCAACAAGCTGTGGAGTTGATGTTTGAGAAAGCAAAAGCATTGGGCCTGATTTCAGCAGTTCAAGAACAACTCATTTTGGAATAAGATATCAGCTAGAAAGGCAACGTTTACCTTAAAACTTTCTTAACCTTATATACTTTTAACTACTGCCTCACCCACTTCTGAAAACAATAGGCCAGGCTATTTTTTTCATCGGGCTCATGGCATTCTTCCCAAACCAGATTCCAATGCTCTTTTGAGATATCAGGAAAATGCGTGTCGGCTTGAAAACGGGATTTGATTAAGGTGCGGTAAATTTCTTTTAAATGCGGGAAAGCCTGTTTGTAAATTTCTGCTCCCCCAATCACAAATACTTTGTCTTCCTTACAGGAGGCTATCGCACGTTCTATACTATGGTAAATTTCGGCCCCTTCCACTTTGTAATCGCTTCTGCGGCTAATGATGATGTTTTTCCGACCGGGCAACACGCGCCCAATGCTTTCATAGGTTTTGCGTCCCATTAAAATAGGCGCGCCCATGGTGGTGTTTTTAAAAAACTTAAGATCGGCCGGCAAGTGGCAGAGCAACTGGTTGTTGTTGCCTATGGCGGAGTTTAAATCGGTTGCCACTATGGCGGAAAGCATCATGGGATTGAATTAAAACACAAACCTATCCATTCTAAACGATGCGTACAAGTCAGCTAGTTTTAAGAAACCCTTTCTTTTATGAACATACCCAACCATTTTATTTGAAATAGCGTAGAATTAAATACTAGGTGCCTGATGAGCAAATTAATTTGAATGGGCTTAATTAAATAATATATTTATCGCAGAATTAAATGCAAGGCAGTATACTCATAGCCCACCCTTTACTGAGCGACGGTTTTTTTAACCGCTCGGTGGTATACCTGGCCAACCACAACAAAGATGGGGCCTTTGGATTTGTGATGAATTTCAAAACTCAGTTTATGCTGCGCGATGTGCGTCCACAAATTAAAAACGGCAATTAGAGGCGATTTTAATGAACTCATGCACCTGATTGAGCACGGCAAGGTAAAAAGTGGTGATGTGCGTTTTTTTGCGGGCTACAGCGGCTGGGAGGAAAACCAACTGGAGGGTGAACTGGAACGACAACATTGGTTACAAACCGAACCGGAGGACAATTCCTTTTTTAAAGTGCCGCCCGAAGACCTTTGGGGCTGGGAGCTTGGGGATATTAAAAAAAGCTACAGTATATTTGCCGACTTTGGTTCTGACCCTTCGATGAATTAGAGTTGCGGATTAATTCAAACTCACTTTCTCTTTGTAATCCACTTTAAATTTTTTTCTTACAATCCACTTTAAATTTTTTTCTTACCAAAAATTTAGAGGCCTTGAGTTCACCATTGAGGTTGATTTCATTTTTAAAAGCCCCGGGTTGCAAAAGATTCAGCAGGTCGAGGAAATTCACTTCCTTAAAATCGTTTTCAAGTTCGAAGGTATAGGTGCGCTCTTCCTTGCCTTTTATCTTCACTTTTTTTGTCAGACTTGCTTTCCCCAGATAAATGCCGCTGTATTTTACGTCGAAGGTAGATGGCAAAATCACAAATCCAAATCGGTTGGGATTCTGGATACTCAACTGCAAGGTGCTTTGCATACCCGAAGGATCCAGCCTTTTTAAACTAAAGCCTTTGACTTCTTTTACTTCTAGGTCTTTCAGGTTCATGCAGG
>JALOMJ010000054.1 GCA_025455485.1 Bacteroidia bacterium
AGTAGCCGTGAATAAATTCAACCGCATTTCGTTTTGGCTGGATTACAAAACCTCTACCCATAAGTTCATCAAAAAATCGAATGTTTACCTGCAGTTAAAATCCCTCGATGGATTGGATGCCGGCACCCTGGGTTTTGAGAAAAAAAGCAACAACGATAAAACACGGGTTTACACCCATCTAAAAGCCATGTTGCGCGATCAGCCGCAGGACATAGTGTATCTGATCAATGAACAGGAATGGGGCTACCAAAAATTGAATTCCGCTATACATCTGGGCTTAGAGCACAAATACAACTACCACCGGGGTAACGGTTTATTTTCAGCGAATTTACGCGCCTCAGTGTTTACAGAAGATTACGATTTTAATGCCCTTGCACTTACCAACGTTAACAAAACAGATCTTGGCCTGATCAATCTGAATTCACGCTTGTTTGCGCAGTTCGGATTTGGTTCCAATTTGCCTTCGGAATCCATGCTTTATGCCGCAGGCGCCAACAATGAGGAACTAATGGACAACAAATACACGCGCTCCATGGGTTTTATACCGCCTGACTGGGGCAATTACGGGGAAACCACTAACCATTTCACAGCAGGTGGCGGACTTGGTTTAAGAGGCTATTCAGGTTACCTTCTGGCTCAAAAAACCCCCGATGGCTCTACCATATACACTTACAAAGGCAGCAGCGGGGCTTCCATAAGTCTGGAACTGGAGTTTGGAGAGTTTTTTAAATTCATGAAACCCCTATCCATGAACAATGCCATACGATTGGTGCCTTATTTGTTTGCCGATGCAGGCATTATTAATACCAATCCGGCAGGCCAGGTTAAAGTGATGAGTGAACCCATGATGGATGCCGGTGCCGGTTTAACGTTCAGCATTTTGCGCTGGTGGAAACTGAGCGATCTTAAACCATTAAACATTCGTTTCGATATGCCTTTCTTTATTTCGCGCTTGCCTTATGCCGAAAAAGATTATGTGCAGTTCCGCTGGATGATCGGTATCAATAGGGCGTTTTAGGATTTTTGAAGACTAATCATCGAATGCTTTTTTTGGGCGTGCCCCCACGAAGTAGAAAAACCTGTAATTCACATTGGAAGTTTTTCACTTCATGGGGTCGTGCTATTACGGGCTACGCTGCGCTTCGGCTTTTTTGGTTTCTGCTAACGCATTCAACAAAAAAGAGCTTCCCCTTCATATCCCTCACGCAGGCTCGCTCAGGACAAACATGTAGTACATTCCCGAACAATCGGGATGGGCCTGCTGGTGTGAAGCACTGGTTTGTTGCCGACCCTGCCCGAACAACCGATCAGTGCCTTGCTTTCGGTCGGGCGGACCTCACGCCAAAGGGTCCTAATTCGAGGTATTGGTTTTCAAAAAGTAATTCCAAGGGTTTTAAGATTTACCCTTTAACAATTTAATAAACCCGGGCAGCCTAATGTACTTAAATACCGGATAACAAAGCGGCTCTCCCCCCAATCCTTTAAAAAAACGCGCGATGTTGGGAATGGAACCTCCGCTAAAATCAAAAAACGCTGTCTTCGTTTTAAAATCCTCAATGGCCCTGCTCATGAGTAAATGCATGCTGCCTGAGTTATCCTCTTTGTCGAAGTTGCTTCCTTTTAAGTAAATGACCTGATGTTTGTTGTAAATAAAATGGGCCAGAGCCAGCAACTCGCCCTTTTTGTTTTTGGTGCAATAGGTTTTGATTTGTCTATTCTGAAGGGCGGCTTTCAAGAGTTCGTGAAAACGTTTGAGACCATAATTGTCTATTTTAAGAGTACTGGTAATAAAAGGATCCAGGTGTTTTTTCGAAAGACTCAATAAGGTTTTATCTTCAATCACCTCCACCTCTAAACCCAATTTAAGCGCACGTTTGATATTGCGTTGGGTGTTTTCATTGTATTCAAAGGGCTTTGAATAATCAATCACATGGGTGCATTTTTCAGAGATGGTGTCGACCTTTAAACCGTGCTTACAATTCAGTTCTATTTCTATCAGTCGAAACTGCGATTGCAAATAGGCAAACACTTCCTTCTCGATGTCCTTATTCAATTTCCCAAACACACCCAGCTGACCGGTAAAAGGCGGGTGCGGCAAATAGGTATAGCCTAATTTTCTTTTTTTGGTAAGCGGAAAAACGGTTTCGTAATCTCCTTTTACAAGCGCGTCCCAGCCCGGAGCCACAGCATTCAGATAAAACGATTGCGCGAATAAGGAAGGCCAGGCACTTTGGTTAACACAGCGATCCCATTTTTTAAAATCAATGAGCTGGTGGGGTATGAGCCTGAAGTGATGCGACACTTAGTTTTTTTTAGAATCTTTTTTCACTTTTTTGGCCAGCACTTTTTCATCTTCAGCCTTCTTAGTGTCTTCGTAAAGCCTTATCATGTCGCTCAAATTCTTCTCCCAATTGTATTTTTCTGCAACGTGTTTTTTGGCGTTTTCACTGATAGAAGCGTACAAAACCGGATCTGTCATCAAACGTTCAATGGCCTGAGCCGTTTCATCCACCGCATTCACATTTACTTTTAAACCAAGCGTATCGTTCTCCACAATTTCTATCAAACCCCCTACATTGCTTACCACCACCGGTTTTCCACAGGCCATGGCTTCAATAACGGATACTCCAAAACTTTCGTATTCACTGATGTTCACCAACACATCCAACATGTTATAATAATCGGCTACCTCACTAAAGGGAATTCTACCGGTAAACACCACTTTTTCTTCCAGTTTCAATTCCTTCACCAGTTGTTGTAATTTTTCGGCCTGAGCCCCATGCCCAATAAGCATTAAACGCAACTGCGGATGGTTTTGTTCCAAAGCAGCAAAGGCCTTGATTAACACATCAATTTTATAAATGGCTTCGAGAGATTTTATACAGCCTACCACAAAATGACCTTCTCCAAAAGGGGAAAGGCGTTTGTAAGGTTTAAATACGGCAGGGTCAATTCCGAACGGAATCACCGAAACCGGTTTAACACTAATTTTACTGATATAGTCCTTGATAACATACGACGTAGCGCACAACACATCGGCACTTCTGAAATTGTACTTTAAAATGGACTTGGCCACAAAATTCTTATGTGGAAATTTCATTACATCGCTGCCCCAACTGGATATGATGTAAGGATGGAAACCGCTTAAAGCGCCCACAAAACCATAACTGGTGGCGTAATGCGCATGAAGAATATCGGGTTGGAAGTGTTTGATGATTTTCTTAAGGATAGAAACGTACTTTAGATAAGCCAGCTTGGTAAGTGTACTTTCGGCATTGATTTTTGCCTCGGGCTCAAAAAAGATAGTAATGTTGGGGTGATTGTACCATTCGTAAGAGGCTTTATTAAAACTGAACAAACCTATTTGCAAACCTCTGTTCGCCAGAGAGAGTGCCCATTTTTCAGTGTGCTCACTAAAGGTGTCGGAAAGGAGGAGGATTTTCACTGTTATGAAAATAAGGAATGTTTCAGTCTTCTCAAAGCCAGCATCCAGGTAAGTGAATGCCACCATTTGCGACCAAATTGTTTGCTGATGAACCACTGTTCTTCAACGAATTTTTTAACAATGCTGCCCGATTTGGAGTCGGGATAATACCTGAATTGAGCGACCACTATATTCAAACAGAGCAAACGGGCGTTTTGTTTTAATAAACGGCAAATGTATTCGTAATCAAAACAACATTGGTAAGGGGCCAAAAGACCGATAGTATCGGTGAAAGCTTTCCTGAACCAGGAACCCGGTTGAAAAATGGAGGGTTGCTTGCCCACCAATTCCTCACTATTTAAGGTCCAGGCCTTCACTGTTTTGGAAGCCACCTTATGTTCATTAATGTACTGAATGGAGCCGTAGATATAGTCTAATTTTGGTTCAGCCTTTAAAGCCTCGATGACCTTTATAAAACCTTCTTTTGTTAAGAGATCATCGGTGTTTAACCAGGTCCAGTAATCGCCCTGGCATTTTTGAATGCCCTTGTTAATGGCATCGTATTGGCCCAGGTCTTTTTTAATTTCAAGGTAGTCGATTTTGGATTTGAATTGTTCAAGAACCTCTAAAACTGCGGTATTGGATTCGGAATCAAACACTAAAATTTCGAGCTGACAGCCATAAGCATGCGCTAATTCTTTTATCTCAATAAGGTTCCCGAGGGTTTGGGCGATGAACCTGTCCTGATTGTAAGAAGGGACTATTACTGAAAATTTCATTACCAGGATAAAGTTCTGCCTATAATTGGGGTAAATTTAGCATTTTGTGCTCAGGAATAATACGTTTTGGTGATTGATAAAGAAATAACGGTGTATGCGATAGGCGACTCAAACAAAGTAAAAACCTGGTCGAACGTTCCCTATTTTTTTACTAAAAGCCTGGAAGCAAAGCGCATAAAAATCAACAGGGTAAATCTGGAAGAAAACAGATGCTTTCGATTTGTTTATAAGTACAGCGTTTACATTGTGATAAAAGCCTTTTACCCCAAAAGCACACACCAATATTTTAGGAGCCGCTTGAATCACTTGTTGATTCGGAATAAAATCAAAAAAGCCATACACAACTTTCCCGGGTCTCAGGCCAATGTATTTCTCAGCTACTCTTTTAGTTCAAAACACCTGAGTCCCCTGCCATGCATTTTGTTGGGAGATTGGACCTATTTGTACCAAATTCAAAATTTGGGACAGAGAAAACCTTACTGGTTTGAACGTTGGGCTTTGCTTCGCGAAAAACAAAACATTGAGCAAGCCGATGAAGTGCTGAGTTTATTCCCTAAATCCGCTTCCTTTATTTCAGAAAACTTTAAGCGGGCACCAGCTCACTATCTGGGCAATGTGGTAAACGCCGAAAAACAGTTGGATGGGCTTGAATTGATGAGTAAAAAATTAAACTCTAAACGGCTTTTGTTTATTGGGGGCAAAAAATACAAACAAGCGGCCCGACAGTTAGTGCAGGCTTTCCAAGAACTGAATGAACCGGGATGGCAGGATGCAGAATTACATTTGATAGGTTTAAAAGAGGAGGATGTTGGTTTACCAAACTCCAAATCAGTTTTTTTTCACGGGTACCTGGATAAAAATATAACATCGCAAAACAACTTGTATTACTCACTTTTATCTTCAGCGCGGGTCATTATCAACACCCAAAACACCTGGGGCGCTTTTTCTGCACTCACAGAGGCCATGTTTTTTTACACCCCTGTGATTTGTCAGGCCTTTGAAGAGTTCAGCGAAACCTATGGTAAAACCTGCGACTTTGGGTTTTACGTACCCGATGATTCGGTGACACACTTAAAAACAGCTTTGACTCAAATGTTGGCTCAGAACGAGGAGCAAGTTCTAAAGCAGATGAAAAACGCCCACTACAAAACCCAAAACTTCACCTGGGAAAATTACACAACAGGGTTTTTAGAGCTTTTGGATAATTAATCGACCAGTAAAACTGAGAATCCAGTCGTTTCCTTAATTTCTACCTGACAAAAGTTATGCAATTGTTATCTAAACTATAGATTCTGCATTTAAAATTAGGGGGTATAACGAAATACTCAAGATGCTATAATGCGCCAGCGATTGAGCGAAAAGCCCACGGCAATAACTTTGCGTTTTGTTTGCAAGGCGAGGAGGCTTTGCTTTTAAAGCAAAGACCCCGGAGACTGACAAACAAAGCAAAGTTTGCTGTGGCTTGGAGTGAAAGCGCGATCCCGTCAAACAAAAACAAGAGGTGATGAATTTGGTTTTGGTTTGGTAGGGAGGCGCCCCAATTAAAAAAAATAACTTTTTGAAGATTAACTAGATGACCCAATCGAGTAAACGGATGTACCAGGCACCTTGGGCTGCCAACTGTATGGCTTTAAATTCAGTAAAAGATGGATTAAACACCTTATGCCCTGCTTTAAGGCGCTCGTTTTCTTCGGCGGCCTTGTAACATTTTAGTCTGAAATACAAATGGAGCTTGGTTTTCTGAAATGAATTTAAATGTTTACGCAGCAATTCAAAACCATCCGAATACAACAAAAGCCATGAAAAAAGAACCGGTTCCATAAAACGAAGTTCAAAATAGTTGGAACTTACGTTGGAGTTGGTAGTAGAAGCTTTATGAATTCTAAAATAACAAAGGTCCTCTACAATATACACCACACCAAAACGGGAAGCCAATCGCAGCATAAACTCGAGGTCGCAAATTTGTTTTAATAAAGGTTGAAAGGCACCAACGGTGTGGAGGGCCGATTTCCGGAACAGGCTTAAACTGGGCTCGGCAATAAAATTCATGCCAATGTGTTTCATGGCGGCTTTAGAAATTTCTTCGGCCGAATAATATGACTTAATGCCACAAGTGTTCTCGAGAGTGCGAACGGTTGAGGAATAATACGTTCTAATTTCAGCATCCGCGTCAGCCGGTAAAACAAAATGCCGTCTCGAAACGAGTAATTGCGTTTCGGGTTTTATTTGTTTTGCAAATTCACTTAAAGCATCTTTCCGCAGGTAATCGTCCTGAAAAACCAACTTGATCCACTCTCCTTTTGCTAATTCCACACAACGGTTCCAATTCCCCACCAAACCCAGGTTATTTTCATTTTTATACACTCTTAACTGAGGGTATATTACCTGGTATTCGTTCAGCAGGTCAGGGCTTGCATCTTTGGACCCATCGTCGCATACCAGCACTTCAAAATTGGGATAATCCTGAGAAAAGCAGGAATCCAGGCATTCCCTGAGGTAAGCTTCACCGTTGTAAACGGGCACGCATATGCTTATGAAAGGTTGAGTCATTTAACGGGGTTTTATGAACAGCTTTTTAAACGTTTTATACGTTTGAATGCCCAGGCGCATCATTTCATAGCGCGTTTTTTGAAAGCGATTTAATGCGCCATTTACATCTTTCATAAGCTCCTCACGATTCAGAAAACACAAAGGGTCTTTAAAAATCAGCTTCAGATAACGATTGGAAGCAATTTTAAAATTCATTCTGGCCAAAGTGAACAACTCATCATTGCGGTAACTCGAAAATATAACTTTCTTTTTTATGAGGGGAACACCTTGTTTTAAATGATGGTCTAAAAAATGGTAATAAGGACTAAACTCACCCTGGTAACCTTCATTATCAGCAAAAGCTGAAAAGCTTAGCCCTTTTTCAAATAAATATCTGCTCAGCCCAATTTCGTATGTTCTGATAACTTCAGGTAAGTTTGTGAGGATGCCGTGTTGATGAAAATACAATAACGCAGGAGCAATAGCCTGTTTGTTTAACACCAAAAAATACGATTGCATGTGCGTGGAAACGGCTTCAGACAAACTCATGCCAAGTACCTGAGCCGGCTCACGATTGGCCCAATTCATAAACGCCGTCAAAGGTTTAAATAAAATGCAGGAATCGTTTACCAAGGCTATCCTATCGTACTTTTGGACATCAATAGCTTTTAATGCCTTGTACCACAGACCGAAATCATAGCCTTCGTTTAATTCTTTGCTATAGTGTATGCCTGATTGTTTTAGATATTCCTCATCTTTTGACTCCAGCTTTACATGTCCCAAAAGATGAACCTCAGAAAAATGTTTCTTTAATTCTTCCAAATACACTTTTACATAATAGGGTAAGTTGTTGGAAGGAAGATAAGAAGCAAATAAACACAGGGATTTCATCAGCCTTTTTTCAACCAATTTTGTAAATATCTCATGGGGCCAAGAATTGTCTTTCCTGCTTTGAATTCTTTTGAAGTTTTCACCTGATTTAATTCCAGGCCTAACAGGTAATTTTCATAAACCAGTTCAGAGATAGAAAAATAACGCTTGTACACTTCATTATGATTCTCAAAAATTTGTTGGCGCAGTTTTTTTTGCCTTTCCTTATCGATACTGTGGTTGCGCGATTGGCTGCGGATTCTGTAGTTAAACAACACCTCCGGAACTTTATACACCTCGCCCCCATCTTTCAATAAGGAAATCCAGAAATCCCAGTCCTCAAACCCTTCTCTCATCTCTTCATTGTATCCTTTTGTGAGATCATAATCGCTTCGTTTGTAAAGCGCTGTACAAAAGATGGAATTTTCGATGAGCAGATTTTTAAAATTGTATTCCGGTAAATGCCATTCACCGCTTGAGGCGCCAAACAAACGGGCATTGCTGTACACCAGTTTTAATTCAGGTTGCTTTTCAAAGGCTTTGAGGGTTTTCTCGAGAAAAGCAGATTCAAGTTTATCGTCAGCGTCAAGAGCTAAAACATAGTGGCCCCTGGAATGTCTGATGCCTGTATTTCTGGCGAAGGACACGCCTTTTTGTTCGGTGCGAAGATAACTGAAGCGGGTATCTTTTTTTGAAAATTGCCCCACCACTTCGGCGGTGTTGTCGGTGGAACCATTATCCACCACCACACATTCCCACTGCTTGTAGGATTGGTTCAACACGCTGTTTAAACATTCGGTCAAAAATTGACCGTAATTATAACAAGGTACGATGATGGAAACCAGTGCCGGCATCTTGTTCAATTTAGTTATAAATTAATATTTCACGATAAGCAGCCACAAAATTTTCTTTCGTAAAATGTTCTGCAGCGTAATGATATGCTGAACGTGAAAGTGTCTTCAAACCTTCCTTATCCTTCAAAAGTAATTCTAATTCAGTAACAATCCATAATACAATTTTTTCCTCATCTCTTTCGTCTATTAGCAGGCCGTTTACACCCGATGTAATGTGGGTTGAAATGCCGCCCACATTGGTTGAAACCGGCACCACAGCTCTGGCCATGGCTTCCATTATCACCATAGGAAAACCTTCTCTTGAAGACGTCACCAGCAACACATCCCCATCCATGTATAGCTCGTTCAATTTAGCAACTTCGTGTACTTCATTGTGTTGAATGCAATATGGTTTGTCGGATTCAGGGATAAAACCTTGCACATCGCCAACAAAGTGAAATTTTATAGGTAGTTTTTTAACGGCGCATGATCTGGCAGCAGCCGAAATAAGATGAATACGCTTTTCAGGAGAACCCCTTCCCACATATAGTACCCTTAACTCAGGATGAGTTGGTTTTTCAGTATAAGTTGGGACGTCGGTGAAGTTGGTTATGCAGCGTACCCTCTTCAAAAGGTTTGAGTCTAAACCTTTTTTTTGATACAGGTTCTTCAAATCCTCTATGGTATTTTGGCTTATCACCACCCTACGATTCAAACGCTGAACCACCGGAAGACTCCATTTTTCAGGTCCATCTTCGTATTCGTGCACAAAGGCATGTATCAGGTCAACACAGTTGGTGTGTGGCAGCAAGGAGGGAATTAATTCATAATAAAAGGCCGAATTGCTTCCGAAACATATGAGCTCCGCCCGGCTTTCACACATTTGCTTTAATCGAGATGTTAACCACCTGTAGGAAGGACCAAACTTTAGAAGAGGGTAAACTTCTAAAATGTAACTGTGTTTCGAAAACTCGTTTAGCAAGGCCGCGTTTGCCGATTGCCCGGTGATGATTACCATGGGCCTTTTATCGGCAACTGTTTCAAGTATGGAGGCGTGAACTTTTTCCGCTCCACCCGAATGGTAATAGGGAAAGAAAAACAAATGGCTCACTGAACTTTCCGCCTCTTTTAATTGGCGTTTTACTCTAAAAAAGGTGCGTAATAGAGTAAAAGGACCAATTTTTATAAGCTTGAAAAGGCGAAGAAGTATATCGGGACTTATCCATTTTATTAAATCAATGAGCAAACCTTTTAATAAAGCCAATAACACCCTTGTGGGCTTAAAACAGTTGGCAACGAGGTATTTGAACCGAAAATTAATGGTTTTGGCTTCAACACTCTTCGCGTTTTCCGTCACCGTTGTGCTTGTGGCATGCACCCGATAATGCACCAACACCTCGTTCAGCTTAGAAATAACATCCCCTTTGGATAGCAAATCAAGCCATAGGCCCCAATCTTCATTGTGTTTATAATCTTCATTATACCCAATGGCTTTCGCTATTTGAGCCCGCATCATCACCGTAGGTTGACCAATACAATTGGTTTTCGGAAGGGTTTCGCGAATTTGTTGGTTGGTGCTGATGAAATAATCTTCAGGCCATACCTTAATGAGTTCACCACTTTCATCCATCACGGCCAGTTTGCAGGCAATCACCGCCACTTCAGGATGTTGGTCAAGGTAGTTCACCTGGCGCTGCAATCGGGTGTTTAAACTAATATCGTCTGCGTCCATTTTAGCGATGTATTCGCCTCTGGAGGCCTGCAATCCGATGTTTCTGGAACGAATGATGCCGAGATTTTGTTTGTTGTTGATTATTTTTATCCTTTCATCACCAAAAGAACGGATGCACTCCAAGGTACCGTCGGTGGATCCATCGTTAATCACAATCAATTCAAAATCGCTGAACGTTTGATTCAGTATGCTTTCTATGGCTTCCCGGATATAACGCTCAGCGTTGTAAGCCGGCATAATTACACTCACTTTTGGATTCATATTCTTATCCAGGCTTCGGGTGCAATTTGTGAGGAATCGATTGTATCGGTGGCGTACCATTGTTTGGGCGCAACCACTATTTTATCGCGATGTGTGTTGAGCCAGGCTCCCCACCAGCTGAAACTGCTGTTGGCCACTACGTTGTGTCGACACAAACTCATAAAATAAAGATCATAAACACTCTGTAGGCCGGTATTTTCTTCTGCACAATAAAATTCCATACCGGGTTTAAAATATTCTTTTACCCAGGGCATGTCGTCAGAAAACACAATCAATTCGGGTGGTGTTTGCATCTTACTGCCAATCAGCTGTATCGCCTTGTAATAATACTCCAGCGAACAAACGCCATGGTATTCGGTATTGGCCTTGCGGCTCACATAATCTCCCCGGCGGATGTGTATGGCAACAGCATTGTTTTTCCTGCACCTTTCTTCGAGGGCTTTGCAGTTTCTTCCCGGTGGCTGTTTTAAGATAAACTCCTGAAGCAATTCCGCCCTACAGCCGGTAAAATACTTTTCCGATTGCCAGTAGCCGCTTAAATAAGTGTTGTTTTTTGCCAACAATACGTTTGGATCGAAAGGATGAAATTTTTCGTGAATCAGGTGGTGGGTTTCAAGAAAGGGAAAATAGTGTTCTAAGCGTTTTCGAACCCTGCTTTTGTTTAGAAATTGGTTTAACTCCTGATTGCTGGCTTTGGTAATTTTTGTATTGAACACATTCAGCTCAAACTCACGCCGCGTAATGGTGGTATCGTTATTGTACTGAAAAAAACCATCGTCGTATTTCAGAATGGTGTTGTGTATTAACGACAACTGCCGCCCAACAGCATATTGAAACATTTGATTACCCAGTCCCCCATACAATTTTACAACAATCATGCCCCGCGCTTAAAAAAGGAAATGAATTGATCCCACACAGCGGGTTTTTTATTATTAGCTTTTACCCGCTTAATTTGTTGCTGAGTGAAATACCTTTTGTTTACATAAAGCTGATCGCCCGATACCTGGTTTACCGTATCCAGCACATTCACAAAATCGTGTTTTGTCATGAACGCCTCCACATCCTGTTTTAAAGGTTGTCCTTTATAAAGTTCAACGGCTTCTACTTCCATCCAAATCATCTGTATGGCGTGTAAAAACGTTCCGGCACCCTCCAGCACAATTAGTTCTGCCCCTTGTACATCAATGTGCATAAAATCAATTTGACTGATGCCTTTTTGTTTTGCATAGCTGTCGAGGCGCAAGGTATTGACTTCAATTTTATTTTTGAACTGCAGCCATTCGGTGTGTTTTTTCATTTCCTCGGATGGCGGTAAGAGTGAACTGGATTTGTTTCCAAAATCCCAATCTTTAATATCTTCTGTGCCCTCAGGTTGACCTTCGGAGAGGAAAAAATCGGCTTTACCTTCCCGGTCACTAAGGGCCAGGTTTTCCAGCACAATGGATGTTATATTGTGCTTTTGTATGGAAGCCTTGCCTTTCGCAATATTATCAGGCCGAGGTTCAAAAGCGTATACTTTTGCGTTTGGGAAAAGTTTGGCGTATCGAATAGAATCTTCTGCTTCGCAGGCTCCAACGTCAAACACCGTGTTCACCTTATTCCGATCTAACAAAAGAAGAAGTTCTTTTTCAATTTCTACCGGACTATTGATGTAATTCTCTCTGTCAAACATGTTTGAATTTGTTTTTTAGTGCTTGCAACAAGGCTTTGGAAGCGTTCAGCACAGAAGGTGGTGTTTTCGTTTCAAGACTGATGAGATTGGCCTCAGGGTCTACAAAATCGTTGAGATTGGATGAGGGTATCAGCTCAAAACGGCCCTCCCATTCAAAGCCCTCGAAAAAACAGTGCGGAATTTTTCCGAGAAAATCCCCATAGTTGTGTTCCAGCGTTTTGAGAAAAAATTGTTGAACGGGTTTAAACTCATTTAAACCGGTTTCGCTTTTTTTCATGTAGTACAAACGGTCCTTGTTCCATTTCAAAAAATTGAGGTGGACGTCAAAATTATACAGGTAATCGTAAGCCAACAAGGGATATTCGAGATAACCGCGATGAGCCACGCGAAACATCTCATCCAAAAACAGGCGGGGTTCCGGCACATGCTCCAACACATGCGAACAAATCACGTAGTCGAAGGCCTTGTCCTCGAATGGAAATTTTTTTCCATCGTAAAACACAAGTTGTTTATCGCTTTTCAGAGGATTGGTATGGCCAAATTGTTTTATTCTATCCTCATCGTTAGCGTAGTTCAATTCCAGCAATACATTGGAGCGGTGAAAGGGTGCATCGCCCGGACCTATTTCAAGAACACGGTCGTTTTCGCGAATGCTTACTATTTTATGGGCATAGAACATTCAAATAATTTTATAAGGTAATTGATTCATCAGAAGGCCGCTGTTGGTGTTTAAAAGACGTTGAGCATTTGGTATATGAATCACATCCGACACGTTAAAAAATACTGTACTGGTGTTGTAATCCAGCACTTCGTTGCCCCTTGAAATACCCAAAACAATTTTGTACAAACCGGGGGTTAAATAAATATTTTCGAAACTAAACACCAGGGTGTTCGTGCCGGTTTTAAAATTCTCAGCACTGGTCCAGGTGGTTAAAATGGGCAGCTCAGTCGACGAAACCACACCAACGCCTACCACAGCCCCCTGAAGTGAAATAGAGGATTCAAAACTGACATAAATATCAACCGCATCGCCCACGGGAAAATCTGAGCAAAGCAGGCCGTTTTTGTCTTTTAGTTCAACCTGAGTGAACCAGGCTTTTGATTTTTGATAGTTTTCCTGATCGGCAAAGGTGAATACCGAACCTGCAATAGCATTTCCGGCTTCAAGATATCGTTTCACCACATCGCTGATGCCCCCAAAATCCATGTTTTGCCCATTTTGCAAAAACAATCCTTTGTTGCATAAATTCTGAACCGCCCCCATGTTATGACTCACAAATAAAATGGTGCGTCCATCCTTCAGGCTCACATCGTTCATTTTACCGAGGCATTTTTTCTGAAAAGCGGCATCCCCAACGGCCAACACTTCATCCACAATTAAAATATCGGGCTCGAGGTGGGCTGCTACAGCAAATGCCAAACGCACGTACATGCCCGATGAGTAGCGTTTTACAGGGGTATCTAAAAATTGCTCCACTTCACTGAAGGCCACAATTTCGTCGAATTTACGGTCGATTTCCGATTTACTCATGCCCAGTATGGAGCCATTGAGGTAAATGTTTTCGCGCCCTGAGAGATCGCCATGAAACCCGGTACCCACCTCCAACAAAGAGGCCATGCGCCCGGTATATTCTATTCTTCCTTTGGTGGGTGGTGTAATGCGGGAAAGGACCTTGAGTAAGGTAGATTTTCCGGCACCATTTCGGCCCACAACACCCACTCTATCGCCCTGTTGAACCTCAAATGAAACATCCTGTAAGGCCCAAAAATCTACCTCCTCGGCTTTACTCAATACCTTTTTTGCGTTCTTGAGGCCATATAAAAAACTACCGTACAAAGTATCGCTTTTGAACCCTGAACTTTTGTTCAAGCGGTATTTTTTACTCAATCCTTCAACCTTTATAATGGGCTCCATAACGCTTAAATGTAATCCACAAAACTTTGTTCGTACCTGTAAAAATACCGAATGCCGATAAACAAAAAGAGAAACGACACGGCGATGGAAAGAGCGAAGTAAAGGGGGTTATAAATGGCGTCAGCTCCAAAAAGGGCATATTTAAAGCCTTCAATAGCGCCCACCATGGGGTTTAGGCAAAACAACCAGTGCAGCCATTCCGGCAAACGATCGAGATAAAACCTGGTAGAAAAAATAACCGGCGTCAGGTACATGCCAAACTGAAGAATAACAGGAACAATAAATTTAACGTCGCGGTACTTTACATTAATGGTGGCAAAATACAAACCAATACCAAAACCATTAACAACCGTTAGTAAAACAAACACTGGTGCAAGCAAGCTTTGCCAATGCAGGGTTTGCCCGGCCATGATAAACAAAACAATAAGGATAAGAAGCGAAATAAAAAAATCGACCAGGCAAACCAAAAGTGTGCTGAGGGGCACTATTATTTTAGGGAAATAGACTTTGGAGAAGAGGTTGGAATTGCCAACAATGGACTGGCTGACGTCGTTAAACACATTGGAAAACAATTGCCACAACAGCATGGCTGAAGCCACTGTTACAAAATGCAGGCCTGTATCAGCCGCACCACTAATTTTTGTGGAGATATAGCCAAAAACAAGAACGTTCACCAGGGGTTTAATCAAAGCCCAGATTATTCCGGCCACTGCTTGTTTGTAGCGC
>JALOMJ010000055.1 GCA_025455485.1 Bacteroidia bacterium
AACGACGAAGTAACCTACGATATCGAAATGGGAAAAAAAGGCGAAAACGCCGTTAACGTAAAATTGGCTTAATTAATTTTTGTCATACTTTAAGAGGCCTTCTGAAAAGAGGGTCTCCTTTTTTTGCCCATAAGTGGAATCGAAACATGGCAATTAAAATCACCCCCTCTTCCCCACCACACATTCAATTAAATCTTTTTCCTGAAGGTATTTGTTGGCTAAATCGCGTATCTCAGCGGGAGTAACCGATTTTACGGCATCAAAGTACTTGTCGTAAAAATCGTAATCCAAACCATATTCCCAAATGGATTTGAATTTATCGGCCAGAGAAAAAGGACCATCCACACTCCTGAGAAAATGCCCAAGGATGTAATTTCTCACCGTTTCCAGTTCATTCACATCTACCAATTCATCGCGCAGCAGTTTTATTTCCTTGTAAATTTCTTCGAGTGCTTTATCGGTCACATCGGCACCTACCTCGGTAGAGATAAAAAAGGAGCCAGCGTGCACCAAATTGCTCAAACCGCTTCCAATACCATAGGTATAGCCTTTGTCCTCGCGAATGTTGGCCATCAAACGCGAACCAAAGTAGCCCCCCAAAATGTTGTTGAGCATCTGAAATTTAAAATAATCGGGAATAATCGCCCAACCCTGATGGCTGACTGAATGGCGCCTTCCTTTGCAACATAATGTTTGTTTTGCGCGGGTTTTTTAAATTCAACCTTTGGCGTTTTTAACGGCGTTACGGTGCCCCAGGTGTCTTTTCCAAACTTCTCGTTTAAGGTATCTCTCAAATTTTCGGGCAGCAAGCCGGAAGCAATGATGGTGCAATTACCGGAGGAATAATGGGTGGCAAAAAACGATTTGACGGCATTCAAATCAAGGGTATCAAAATCCTGATCCTTCACCATTAAACCATAGGGATGAGCGGGGCCATACAACAACTCAGCAAATTTTCGTCTTGCCAGCACACTCACTTTTTGGGAGTTAATGATGTGACGTTGTTTTTTATTGGCTATATGTATTTTAAACTCGTCTTCAGGAAAAGTGGGGTATTTCAACATGTCTTCAAAAAACACCAAGCTTTCTTTAATGTATTTATTGAGTGTAAATAAAGTAACCGAAGCAAAATCTTGCTCTACGGCCAGCTCAAGGTAAGAACCATAAAAATCAATGCCATCACTTAATTCATTGGCAGAAAAAGAACGGGTACCACATTCAAGCAAAGCATTGCTGCTGGAAGCGATTAAAGTAGAAGGCTGGTAATACATGCCTGCACGAAATAAAAATTCGATTTTACAAATTTCCTGACTGCCTGCTGAAACAGAAAAGAGCTGTATGCCATTGTCGAGCGATTGGGTTTTTGCGGGGATTACCTTTACGCGGTCGATGGTTTTAAAAGCGGGTGCTTGCTTACGGTTTAATATCATTACAACATGGGTTTTTTAGTCACTTTTTCAATTAAGGGATAAAAGTCTTTGGGAATACTAAAGTTTACGCCTTTACCTTTCAGTTCATTTACCTGCAGATGATGGACTGAAAAATCAACAAACTTCTTTTTTACATTCCATATATACACCATAATGTTTCTGACATTCTCCGGCAAAGGTCCTGTAGTAAGTTTAAGTGTTTTTTTCTCGCCACTCAAGTCATCATCCAGCCAATGCAAGAGTGCCCTGGAGTAATAAACAGTTTCTCCGTTTGTATTCTCAACGCAAAACACTAAAAACGAATTAAAAGGAGATGGTGCTTTTTTGAAATACAATTCTATATCTAACTCCAAACAGTTTTTTAAACTCAATGTTGAATCCCAAACATTCAGTAGATTAAAAAACTCAAATTCACCACTGTAATATTGGGGTAAGCTGTCTTTTACTATTATCGGTTTCCTCTGCAAAGGCTCTCTACGTTTAAGCAAAACGTGATCCCAGTATTTGTCAACCAGCATTTCCTCATAAAAAAAATCATAGTAGGGCTTTTCTCTTCTTTGTGCGATATAATAATCGCAATTCATTCGCATCTGCGGAGGGATGTCCATGGGATTTAAGTTTGAGCCTCCCCGATAATTCATAAAAGCGTAATTCATTTCGCGATTTATGTTTCCGCCAACAGTGATTTTTTCTTTGTGTTTTTCCTGTTCCTCAGAAAGCAGAGTATAAAATTCCTTTGGCAAAACATGATAAAAATAATGGGTAAAACTGCTTAGATTGTATGATGTTGCGAAGTAAAAGCCACTTACACCAAAAAACACCAGGGAGCTGGTTACAGATAATAATTTTGGGACACGTTCAATTAAATTCACCACACACATGGCAAATAAAACATACAGAAATAGTCCGGTTCGATCTTCAGGATAATTTACTTTTAATAGCTGTTTTTGAAGATAAATTCCAATCACAAGTGTTGTGAATACAAAACTGTAAAACACACCGGGTTCATACAATTTAGCCCAATTGAATGGCGGTTTACTGAACCGGATGATGGACATAAGCAGCGCGGCAATAAACACCAACACCAAAAGTGACTGCAACCAAAACACGTTATGACCAAATATAAATTGCATCAACGACATAAAGGTTACTTTCCAATAATCTTCGCCCCAGCCGCTATCCAAAACTCCTTTCATTTTATAATAAAAAGAGAAAACAATCCAAAACACAAGGCCAGAAAAATTAAGCCACTGTAATCGTTTGTTTTTTGTTTCAGATAGTGTTTGGTTGCGGAATTGAAACCATAAAATAAGCACCCACAACAATAAAAACAGAAGCAGTAGGGTGAGATTAGCGGCAAGTGCCAATTGAAAAAATACCGAGAACAGAACAAGTTGTTTAAAGTGTTGGTGTAAAAAATAATTTTGAAGATGGGCCAGGCCAAGCACCATAAAGGCCATGGACATGCCGTAACCCCGGCAGAGTTCAAAAAAATCAAGAAAATTAAAGGTGAGAATAAAAAAGGTAATCAATACCATGCGGGATGAATAGCGTGTAAGGTGCGGAAACAACTTGTATACCCCATAGCATAGCACGAGGAAAGACAGAAGGTTTGGAATTCTCAACACAAAACGGTGAGAACCGCCAAGGTGGTAACAAAGATTGGTTAAAGCACTGTTTAATACATGGTTGTTGGTGTAAACATGAGAAAGGTATGGAAGGTAACTATTGCTTTGCACATAAAAGAAAAACGTAGAAGCTTCATCGTGACTGAAGGGAAGGAAAAAGGCCCTTAAAGCAATCAACAGAAATACTGCAGCACAAAGCAGCCAGTAGAAACGTGTAAAATTTTTCTCCAAAAACACCATTACTCAAGAAGGTATTTGTGGTGTTTATTAAACTTCTCCAGGGTGCGAATACCAGAGGAGGAAATGTGCTCAAACTCCTTATCACAATAGATATTCACGATATTGATGTTGGGCATCAATTCCTGCATGTAGCGATATTGGTTTTGTTCGTATTGAAAATCTGTAGAGTTTCTTAACCCTCTTATCAATACAGGGTCGTCGCCAAGCGTAATTAAAAGATCCGTTAGTAAGCTGTTATAATGCTCAATTTGTCGGTTTTGAATGGATTTAGGGATCTCCCATGTTCTTTCTTCCTTAATCGGGTTTTGTCCGAATGCAATAATCACTTTATCAAAAATACGTTCTGCTTTTTGAAGCACATTAAAATGACCTTTGTGAAAAGGATTAAAACTTCCGGCAAAGACGGCTATTTTAGGGTGAAATTCCTGCAAAAATTCAGCATTGAAATTACTGTTTGGTTTTTGTTTTAAAAACGTCAGGCGCTGTTTTTTGTAATTACTGAATGGCTGATTTTGATGCAGTTTAAATTGCTCCAGCTCATGGCGAAGGCAAGTGTTTAATGGCTGTGCCTTTTCGAAAAAAGCACCATCGTCGAAATAATTCATTTACTTTTTGGCTAAATAATACAAAGTGCTGCAGTTGTTTTCGTTCAACACACGATTGGCCTGTTCACGAATGGCCTCACGTGTTACCAGGCTGTATTTTTCCACTTCCCGATTAATCAAATCGGCATCCCCCAGCAATTCTGATATGGCGAGGTTGGTGGCTTTGGTTAAAATATCGGTTTCACCAAAAGAAATGCTGGACTCTATTTTATTTTTACATTTCTGTAATTCTTTCTCATCCACTAATTCGGTTTTAATTTTTTCGAACTCAACCAACAAGGCAGCCTCTGCAGCTTCCATACTCACATGATCTGGAATTTTTCCGCTTATCACCAACAAACCTTTGTCTATATCTCCCATTACATAGGCATTCAATTCGTTAAACAACTGTTTGTCTTTCACCAATGCTTTGTAAAGGCGGGAAGAATTGCCCCTGCTCAGTATATCCGACACCAGATCCACTGTATAGTAGTCCGGGTCGCGGCGCGAACACATGTGGTAAACTTTATACAAGGCGCTGGCCGGCACTTCGCGCACAACCGTTAATTTTCTTGGCTCTGTTTGTGCTGGTTCAGCTGGCAATTGCCTGTTGGTTTTTACACCTGCAGGGATGGGTTCAAACCATTTTTCAGCAAGCGCTTTCACATTTTTGGTGTCAACGTTTCCTGCTACAACAAGTATGGCGTTGGAAGGCGTGTAATGAGTTTTAAAAAAATCCTTCACGTCCTGCATTACAGCTAATTCAATGTGGGCAATTTCTTTTCCAATGGTGGCCCATTTGTACGGATGTACTTTGTAAGCCAGTGGTCTCAATAGCAGCCATACATCGCCATAAGGCTGATTGAGATAACGTTGTTTAAACTCTTCAATTACCACGCTTCTTTGCACTTCCAAACTTTTGTCGGTAAATGCTAAACTCAGCATACGGTCGCTTTCCAGCCAAAATGCCGTTTCCAGGTTTTCAGGAGGAACTGTGCAATAATAGTTGGTAAGATCGTTGGTGGTAAAAGCGTTGTTTTCGCCGCCAACGGTTTGCAGGGGTTCATCGTAATTTGGAATGTTTACACTACCACCAAACATAAGGTGTTCAAACAGATGGGCAAATCCGGTTTTGTTTTCGTCCTCATCTCTTGCACCAACATCATACAATAAGTTTACACAGGCCATGGGCGTGCTGTTATCTTGGTGCACAATCACCTTGAGGTTATTTTTTAGGGTAAACCGTTCAAATTCTATCATAATTCACTTAGCGTAAAGTTATCATTATTCCACAGGGTTTAATTAAAAAGGCTTACAGTGTTTCCTGAATTTGGCGCAAGGATGTTAAACGTACCTTAAACTCGGACCATAGCTCTTCAAGCACAGCGGCGGCTGGTTGAATTTCTTTTATTTGGGCGCTTACCTGGCCTATTTCCAACTCTCCTTCATCCAAATCGCCCTCAAACATACCTTTTTTTGCTCTGGCCCTTCCCAATAAAGCGCTCAACTCTTCTTTTGTGGCGCCACGCTTTTCTGCCGCATCCACCTCCTGAAAAAACTTATTTTTAATTAATCGAACCGGGGTAAGTTGTTTTAAAGTTAATTGGGTGTCGCCCTCATTGCTGTTGATGATTCGGTTTTTAAAATTGAGGTGGGCACTACTTTCATGAGTTGCAACAAATCGGCTGCCTACTTGTACCCCATCTGCTCCAAGTGCAAAAGCTGCAGCCATTTGAGCCCCTGTGGCTATACCCCCCGCTGCTATCAGCGGTAATTTTACAGCCTTTCTAACTTGAGGAACTAAAACCAAACTTGTTGTTTCCTCTCTGCCATTGTGACCTCCCGCTTCAAAACCTTCTGCTACAATTGCGTCCACCCCGGCCTCTTCGCATTTTACTGCAAATTTAACTGCACTCACCACGTGAACAACAGTAATGCCTTTGCCTTTTAAGTGGGTTGTCCATGTTTTAGGGTTACCGGCGCTTGTAAAGACAATTTTTACGCCTTCGTCCACAATGATATCCATTAACTTTTCAATATCGGGGTACAACAGGGGTACATTCACACCAAAAGGTTTGGATGTGGCCGATTTGCATTTTTGAATGTGCATTCTGAGTACATCAGGGTACATGCTGCCAGAACCAATTAAACCCAAGCCTCCGGCATTGCTAACGGCACTGGCCAGTTCCCAGCCACTGCACCAGATCATACCTGCCTGAACAATGGGCTTTTCAATTTTAAAAAGGTCGCAAATTCTATTTCCCTTCATATCCAATTTTCAGTCGGAAAATTAAGTTTTTTATGTGTATATAAGCTATTACAGGAGTATTTAATTCACTTAAGGCAAAACAAAATATTCCTATCTTTGAAATTCTGTAATAATTATGCCCAAAGTTCTTGCCATACTTTTCTTGCTGCTTCTGGGTGATAACCTGCGTGCTCAATGGCTGTGGGATTTTGGCGGCAATGTAGGCGCCTCAAACTATCTGGGGGATATTGGCGGAAAGGAAGGGCCGGCAAGGGCTTTTGTATCCGACATTCAACTCTCGCAAACCCGTTGGAACATTGGGGGCTTTGCCCGTTACCGCTGGAAACAAAACACCTCCATCCGTCTTGCTCTTGATTATCTGAGGGTTCAGGGAGACGACAAACTGTCTACCAATCCTCCCAGGATGTTTAGAAATTTTAATTTCAGGAACGATATTTTTGATCTGGCCTTTACCTTTCACTACTTTTTCTTCGAAAACAACGATTTAGGCAGAACCTACCGCTACAGAAACGGCATGAGGCTGTATTTTTTTGGTGGACTAGGCACCTGCATGTCCAATCCCAAAACCTTGTACCAGGGTTCATGGGTAGCCCTTCAACCCCTTGCCACTGAGGGTAAAACTTACTCCAAATTTTTTATGAACATACCTTTGGGAGCCGGTGCTTATTTTACCTTTAACAAAAAACACCGCCTTGGCATTGAACTTAATTACCGTTTTGTGTTTAGTGATTACCTGGATGACATCAGCGGAAACTACCCCAAAGATCCGGGCGATGATTACAGCAGAGGATTGATATTAAGAACCAATGAGTTGGATGAAGCCACCATTGCCAGCAATCCAGGAGTTTACTACTCGCATGATTGGGGTCAAAAACGCGGTGAAAACACAAACAGGGATTCTTACATGACCCTTAGTTTAAGTTATGCTTATGTTCTGAGAGGTAAAGCCAGTTTTTACAGAATTAAAAACACAGGGTATTTCAGTAAAAAACGCAAAATGCGCAAAATCAGAGCTAAATTTTAATCCTTTCTTACTTTTGCATCTAACCGTCAACCATTATTCAACAGCATGAACTCATCAGCACTCGCTTACCTTTCTTCCTTAAAACCTCTTTTTCTGGCCGTTTTTCTGATTTTAGTTTCCTGTAATTCCGATGCTGAAAAAGAAATCACCAGCTCCGCCGTTAATGTCAGCAAAAGTGCAGATGGAAACTCCTCCAATGACTTGCCCGATATTACATTTAATGAAGATGAATTTGATTTTGGAAAAATAATACAAGGCGAAAAAGTCAGCCATGCTTTCTTTTTCAGAAATACCGGCAAAAAAAACCTCATCATCAGCAGTGCCAGCGGTAGCTGCGGCTGCACAGTGCCGGAATGGCCCAAAGAGCCCATTTTACCCGGACAAAGCGCCAAAATTGATGTGATTTTCAGCAGCGATGGAAAAAGTGGTTATCAGGAAAAAACGGTTACAGTGGTAACTAATTGCGAACCGGCAACACGGGTAATAAGAATAAAATGCGAAATAATTGTTGCCGAAACCGCAAGGTAATGTCTACATTTGCATACACTTAAAAACTTAAACAAATAAACAATGAACCAGTTACTTATTTTAATGGCGCCTCAACAAGGACAAAGCGGTGGAGGTATTATGTCGTTCCTTCCACTCATTGCCATCGTAGTGGTATTTTACTTCTTTATGATTCGTCCGCAAATGAAAAAAGCCAAGGATCAAAAAAAATACATTGAAGCTTTGAAAAAAGGCGACAAAATATTAACCATCGGCGGCATTTATGGAAAAATCATTGAGGTTAACGACGATGCCACTATCATTATGGAAGTAGAAGATGGAACCAAGATGAAAATTTCAAAAAATGCGGTTTCTCATGACGCTTCATTGAATCTGAACCAAAACTAAGACCTTTGGCGGCAGCAAAAAACAAATACGCATTACAATCTAAAAAGCCTGGTAAAACCAAGGCTTTTTTTATTTGTCTGCTCATTGCTGTATTTCTTTGGTTTGTTCACGCCTTAAACAGTTTGTACTTTTTTAGTTTTAAGGTACCAGTTGAGTTCAGAAACATGCCGGTAAACAAAAGGCCTATGGTGACCTTGCCCTCTCACATTACTGTTGATGTTAAGGCCAGTGGACTCAAGCTGGCTTTGATTCAATTGAATGAAACACAACGTCCATTTGTTATCGACTTCAATGGCTTAAAAAGTGTGAGCAGAGACCAAAATTTTATACTTTCCACCTCTCAACTCAACCTTAACAAGCGGTTTCGGTTCGAAACCCAGATTCTCAGTATAAACCCGGATACGCTCTACTTTGGCGAAAAAACAGGTTTTCAAAAAATTGTTCCTGTTAAGGTTCCGCTTTTCGTAAAATGCAAAGAAGGGTATGGCTACAAACGTCCACTATTACAACCGGCCTTCATCACAATATGGGGGGATACCAACACGATTGAAAAAATCGACACGCTGTATACCCAAGCCTTAAGTTTAAACAATCTGAGTCAAAACACTCAAGCACAATTGCAACTTATTAAACCAAGCACAGAGGTGCACACTGCCACAAACGAGGTGTTGGTTAAATTAGACGTCGCCAGACTTATTCAGGAATCGATTACCATTCCTGTTCATAGTCTTAAATCGCTCCCTAATCAGCAGGTAAGACTATTTCCCTCAAACGTAAAAGTTACCTTTACCTCTCTGCAAAATTCTTTTAGCATAAGCGACACCGTTTTATTTAAAGCCTTGATAAACATTGATAAAGTGAACACCACAACCAATAAATGCCCGGTGTTTTTAGGCAGTAAACCCAACCAGGTAACCGTTCTTGACATTGAACCAAAAGAAGTGGAACTATTAATTCTTAAAAACTAATGGTTGCGGGACTAACCGGGGGCATTGGCAGTGGAAAAAGTCAGGTGGCACAACTTTTTTGTATGCTCGGGTGGAAGCATTTTAACAGCGATGCAGTAGCCAAAAACCTATATTTTAATCCTGCAATTAAAGCTAAAATTATTGCTTTACTAGGTTCTGAATCCTATTCAAAAGATGGTGGATTGAATAAACCCTACATCAGCAACCTGGTTTTCACACAGCCCGATTTACTCAAGCAGCTGAATGCCATTTTGCACCCTGCCGTTGGAGAAAAATTCAAAACATTTTGTATAGCACATCCAAAGGCCCCAATTCTTAAAGAAAGTGCCTTACTGTTTGAAACAGGACTCAATCAACACATGGACAAAATTGTTTTGGTGGTGGCACCCGACCTTGTTCGCATTCAAAGGGTGATGCAAAGAGATAATCTTAGCCAGGACGTGGTAATCAATAAAATGAAAAGCCAAAATCCCCAGGAAGAAAACATCAAAAAAGCAGACTTCGTGATTGTGAACGACGAGCAACACTCGTTAATTGATCAGGTGCTGAAAACACACCAAGCAATATTGCCCCTTTTTACAAGTTAAGCTGAGCCTTATGTATAAGAAAGATTATTTACAGAGGCAATTTGAAGCTTTCGGAAAAGCGCTGGCTATGTTATACAAACTAAGAAAAGATAAGGAACTGATAACGCATGAAACAGAACTAATGGCTGCCTTCGCTGCCTTCACGTCGTATTCTTTAGAGCAAATAGAGGGTAGTGATCAGAAAGAATTTGAAAGGATAATCACCGCAGACTTCTCCTTAACTTCAGAAAAGCTGCACAAACTGGCCGATTTGGTTTTTGAAAAGTTTTGTTTGTACATGGAAACCGGCGAAAGTAATAAAGCAAACACAATGGGTTTAAAATCGAGATTTTTATATTCCTTATTTCAGAATAATTTAACAGAAAACGAGTTTAATCTGGAAGTTCATTATCGTCTGAATCTGCTGGATGGTCTCTAATTGAAATGGGATTTTGCACCATTAATTACCCCAAGCACAACACCATTCAATGCTTCGTTAAAAAATGGAGAATTGGACGATTTGGAGTTGTTGTTTCTTTCCGTTAACACGATTTGGCCTGTTGTGGTAAATACAGTGAGGTTGGCCTGAGTTTGTTCTGTGATTGAAATTTGTTCCAGGCCGAGAATTTTTCTGGGCCCCTCAGTAAAACAACGCACTATGGCGTTTATGTTTTTTTCTTTCAATCCTTCTAAAGCACAAGAATAGGCTGTTTGCAGGCCAATCATACCAAAATCTGCAAGATCAAACTCTAACTCTTTTGATTCTGAATCCAAGGGGGTATGATCACTCACAATCACATCTATTGTACCATTTTCTACAGCGTTTCTCAGAGCTAAAACATCCTTTTTGGTGCGCAAAGGCGGGTTAATTTTATAGTTGCTGTTAAACTCTTTCATTACACTGTCGTCGAGAAACAAATTAACGGCTGCCACACCGCAGGTTACATTCAAGCCTGATGCTTTGGCTTTACGAATGAGTTCTACCGACCCTTTAGAGCTGATGCAGGGCACATGCAGTTTACCTCCGCAGTAATCTAAAATACTCAGGTTGCGTTCAATCATCACTTCCTCGGCTAATGCTGGCATGCCTTTCAGACCCAATGAAGTAGAAGATTCGCCTTCATTCATTTGTCCTCCCCGGGTTAAACTCTGATCCTGACAATGTGTAATGATAAATGAACCTATGCCCTTGCTGTATTGCAGCGCCCTTAAAACCATGCCTGCATCCTGAAGTGGATGTTTATAGTTGCTGAAGGCAACAGCCCCTGCCTGTTTCATGTCGTACATTTCCGACAAGTCGTTTCCTGTTCCGCCGACCGTAATGGTTCCTGCAGTGTACACATCCACTGCCTTATTTCGTGTTTTTCCTTGAATGTATTCAACCTGCGCTTTGTTGTCGATGGCCGGATGGGTATTGCTGTGCAGGAGCAGGCCTGTAAATCCCCCGGATGCAGCCGATTTGATAAGGCTATCTAAGGTTTCTCTATGTTCAAAACCGGGTTCTCCGGAAACCGACTGAAAATCAAACCAACCGGCCGAAACACAAAGTCCCTCCGCTTCTATCACTTTTGATCCGGGAGGTGCCGGTATGGCTTTTCTTATAACTTTAATCTGTCCGCTTTCAATAAGCAGGTCAACCGTCTTTCCGTGATGTTCACTGATTTCACAAATAACTCTGGCCTGCCGGATTAAAATCGTCATTTAGTTTATTTTAAAATTCTTAACACTGCGCTTTCTGCAATAAGAAATACAAGAGCTAAAATTATAAATAATTTCCATAATCGACGGGGTTCGCTTCCTTCAATTACCTGTTCTTTAAAATCGTTTTCATCTGCATTCAAAATTTTTACGTAATCAAGTTTATTTTCCATCCTGATAGCTTCAAGTTCTGAGCGCGTATAGCAAGTTAAATCAGATTCCAATCGTTCATAATTGAAGGCCAGAGCCTGTAATTGGGAGTTTTCCTGACTTAAAACGTAGTGCCCGGGTTTTTCAATTTGATTACGGGTAAACAAATTAACCGCGTAGGCTGTTTTTCGAACTTCGGGGATGATTTCGGTGCGTTTGTCCAAACTCAGAATGCGTGGAGGTGCCTCCGAGCCCAAGGTTCTTTGGTTTGCGTGCAAAGCCGAATTGGTGAGTACGGAATAATACAAAGGCACCTGTTTTAATGCCGAAAAACACATGCGGTAAATGGTGGGTACAAACAAAGCATGTTTGCTAAAGTTGCTGTTTTCCTCACTCAAGGATGCTGTGAAGAGGTAAACTTCGGCTTGTTTCAGTTTTGTTCTACCAAGAAAAACCTCCCCGTTAATTAAACTCAGTAAAGGTTCAAAATTGCTTTTGGTGGTTTTGGCGATGGTATAATGCCAATTCACCAGGGGTAAATTCAGGCCTTCTTCCAGCTTTTCGAACACACCCCCATAAAATCCTGAAGCCATTTCTATCTTTTCGGTACGCAACTTAGTTGAATCCAAAGAAATCAAGGCAGGCAAATCTAAACCATTGAGCAAGGCTGAGTATTTTTGAGTAGTCTCTGTGTAAGCGGGCACAATAACTATGGCACCACCTTTTTCAGAAAACTTCTGTAATTCAGCAATAAGACCCGACGGTATTTCCTGCAATTGGTTCAGCACAATGGTTTCCACATTTCTGAACGCAGCGTAGTTGATCTGCGATTCCTGTCCCAGGGTTAAATCAAATAAACTGTCGTTACCAAAAAGCGTATTGAGGGCAAAATCTTTTTGATTGTTTCCGTTAATTAAATAAACCGGGATGTTGATTTTTGAGTTGAAGGCGAAAAAAAACTCATCGTCGAACGTCACCGGGTAATCTTCAATCTTAATGGAACCAAAATTAAATCCGGATAATTTGCATTCAAAACTGAAGCGCAGGTTGGTGTATTGGCCCGGCTGTAATGAAAAGGAATTCAGCGCTGTTTGTATCCCATTCAACATTAGAACGGCAGAGCCCGATTCGATGGTAGTTTCACCTTTATTTATAACCCGTGCGCTCAGATGCTGAATTTCTCCATTTTGCTGAACCGGACTTTCAAACCAACACGAGTCGATGTAAAGGTTATTTACCAAATTGGCCGCAAGCGGCACCAGAGCCACAGGGGTAGTGTCGGCTGTTTTAATTTCAGAAAGGCGAAATGTACTTTTTTGAGCGTCGGAGAGAACAAATATGCGTTTTGACTTGGCTGACGCGGTATTCAGAAACTCTCTTTGACGTTCGATAACCTGATCCAATTTACGCGGAACGGCGGTTGAACGAATTTCATCAATTAATGCATTGGCCTGTTCTTTATCGTAAAACCGTTGTTGTTTACCCTGAAAATCGTTTGTGAGAATTTGAAATTTATCTTGCATGCCAAACGATTGCACAATTTCCTTTGCTTTCTGCCGAGCCTGATCGAGCAAGGGACCGCTTCGTCCAACGTTCTCCATACTGAAGGAGTTATCGATGTATACGCTAATGTAACGTGCTCCCCCGGCAGGTTGTGTGGCATTGTTTTCCTTAAGACTGGGCTGACTGAATGCAAACACCAATGCCGCAATTAAAAGTGAGCGAAACAACAACACAAGCCATTCCCGCAATTTGGACTTGGATTTCGTTTCAATTTGAACCTGACGTAAAAACCGAACATTGGTAAAATACACCTTTTTGTATTTTCTAAAATTAAAGAGGTGAATGATAAACGGAAGAGCCAGTGCGGTTAAAGCCCACAAAAATGAGGGGTATAAGAAAGTCATCGGGGGTAAAAATACAAAATTGAGTAAGGTTTAATGACTTTAAGAACAATTAATCGAAAAAATTGTATGATAATGACTGAATTTTTCGCTACCCATTCTTTTTAGAAAAAAATTTAACGTACATTTACTTTAAGTTAATACCAATGAAATCAGCCCTTGCCTCCATAGGAAAAAACCTAATTCTGATAGCAATTTTGCTTTTTTCTGCTCTCAATTACGTTTCCCCCTCGTATAGTTGGAAAGAGATTGTTTCTCTTCAAATTCTTGCTGGACTTACTTACGTTTTTTTGAGTTGTTACGAATACCTTAATGCCAACTACAAGGCATCTCTGCCCGTGCAAAGGTACCCTTACTTTACCAGCAGTTTTTTTATGTTCAGATTTCTGAAAGTGGGGGTGTTCCTGAGTTTTGCCATTCTTTTACTGCTTAGCAAAAGTCAGGTTAAATACCTTGCCCCTATTTGTTTTATGATTTCAGGCACTGAGTTGTTAATCACAGTTCTGAAATTTAGAAAAGGACTTTGTTTTGTGAACATCTACGCCAACTACATATTGATTATGCAGCAAAGGGCCATGAAAGTTTTTGCTACCGAGTTAATGATTGTGGAGTTTAGACATGGTATTTTTTATTTCATTAAAAAAAATCATAAGTCGCTCCAAATCAACCTTGAGCACATTCACGAAAAGGAGTTGTTTCTAAATTCTATTCACGCCTGGATTTTAAGAAATCACGTGATGCTTAGTGAGGAGTCGAGAAGCAAAATAGAAGAGCTGATTGCGCATTAAGCTTCCCTTCAAGCTATTTCATGAAACTTTCAGCAGCCTGATTAGGGTTATGAAAAAAGCCTTGAACTTTTTGATTTTCAAGGCTTTATTGTAGCGGAAACGGGAGTTGAACCCGTGACCTCAGGGTTATGAATCCTGCGCTCTAACCATCTGAGCTATCCCGCCATTTTCAGGGCTGCAAATATACTATTTTCCTGTTTATTTGCACATTCGCTTAGGATTTATCTCTACGCTGTAAATAATTTATGATGCTTTTATTTGCTTTCTTCTGTATTTTTTATACATTTCCGAAAATTTTTTGGTATGTCTAAAAAAAGTAAGGTTCTGAATAAAAAGATTAAGGTGAAGAGTAAAGAGAAGACCGCTCAGAAAAAGAACTCAAAACCTGTTGTCGCTAAGAAGAAAAATTCTAAGCCTAAACCCGCAACCAAAAAATACCTTGCACCTGCAAAGTCCAAATCCGTTTCAATAAAAAAGGCTGTTAAACCTTTAGACAAGAAAAAATCGGGCAAACCAGCTCCGGCAGCCAAAAAGGGGCTTGCCAAGCCGGCAAAGAAGATACAGGCAAAAGCAGTTTCGGCAGCAAAACCATCAGCTGCCAAAAAAACAATGCAAAACGTTCAATCAAAACCTTCAGTGCCAATTAAGCCGAAGGACAGCCCTAAGTCAGCTTCTCCTAAAAAAGCAGAAACTCCGGTAAAATCAATTCCAAAACCTTCTGCTAAACCCAAAGAAGAGAAAGCAACGCAAGCCTCTGTTTTTAGTAAAGCCGAGAAAAAAACACCTGAAGTTCTGGCGGTTCAGAACACGCTACCCGTAAAAAACAAGGA
>JALOMJ010000159.1 GCA_025455485.1 Bacteroidia bacterium
AGGTTTCCTTCAAAGGAGGCGTTTAAACTTTCAAAATGTTGTTTTTTGGCATCAAAAAAATGGTTGCAGGCTTTGCGGAATTTAGCATACAAACGTGGCTCCTCTTTGTCGCCACCTGATGGGTATTTTTTCCACTCGTCCTGTAAACGAATTAAATCCAAACCGGTTTTTTGCCAATCCTGACTGTCCTTCAGGGCTTCGGCTTTGGCAATGAGTTCTGATTTGATTTTACGGTTGGCCGCAAAGGATTCGTGCAAACCGGCAAAAAATACTTTTTTATTTGCAAAAAACGCGTCGCAAACACTTCTGAATTCAGACCACACTTTTTCATTATCTTTTTCACTTGTTCTTCCAACAGTTTTCCATTCATTCTGAAGGGCGATGAGTTTTTCAGTGGCCTCGTTCCATTTGGCTAGTTTGTGTTCATCCAGCTTTTCAATGATGGCTTTGGCCTTTTCTACCAGCTCCTGTTTGACCTTTAGGTTTTGTTCTTTTACCTCCTCCATGGCATGGTAAAAAGCCTTGATTCTGGAGTACGTTTCGTCAAGTACGTTTTTGTAACTCTGTTTGAGTTCTTCCCATTTCATGTTGGGTACTGGCCCAATCTCTTCCCATTCATTGCGGTAAACCTTTATTAAACGTTCCGCCTCTTTAATGTTATCAAGTTGTTGCAGCGCCTTGAGTTTCTCAATCAGCTCCGATTTGTGTTCATAATTTTTCTTTAAATCGTGCTCCTGAAGATCCCTGAAAATTTTTATGTTGTAATAAATATCCTCAATGGCTTTGCTATATTCTGATTGAATTTCTTTGTATTTATGGGGTGAAACCTGGCCCACTTCTTTCCACTGTTTTTGGAGTTCGCCCAGCATTTTGATGGCGGCGCCAACATTCTCGCTCAGCTGACTGAGGTCTTTTATTTTGGCAATAATCTCCTGACGAAGGATAAGGTTTCGGGTTTGTTCGGCAGCAATTTTAGCCTCCTGTTCCTTGCGCAATTGCTGATACCGCAACAACAATTCATCAAAATGTTTATCGTTGGCATCGGCCGGAAGGTCAAATTCTTTGGGGTCTCCGCCCTCGTTGATAAAGGCCTGGCGGGCCATTTCAAATTCGTGGTGACGGTGTTTTTGATACTCTTTTTGCAGAGCGCGCACATCGGTAGCCACTTCACCTGCATCCTTCAGGAGCAGTTCTTCTAATTTCTGAATCAGTTCAGTTTTCATCTTAGTTTTTATTCTGAGGACTCCAAAAGTAAGGCATTTAAGGAGGTATCAAAAATTTACCGGGATTGTTTTTTTATTATGATTTTTGTAACTTGTAATTCGCCCCCACCATGATTGAACTTAAGGGCCTGGAACTTTTGCAATTTGCCCAGGTCGTGCAACATATAAAACACTATTGTTTCAGTAAAGCTGCCGCACAACGCTGTGATGAACTTCACCCGCAAAATGATTACACACTGCTGAAACCCATGCTGCAACAAGGCATGGAGCTGAAAGGCCTGTTAACCGCCGGCTCGTATTTTCCTTCGATAGAACATCAGGATATTGATAAAGACATTCGGGTGCTGGGCCTGGAGGGTTCAGTTTTGGAAGAAGACCGTTTGCTGGCCATCATGAAAACCGCTACGGTAGCCGATTCCCTGATTCGTTTCTTAAAAGGCAAACAAGCGGAATTGCCGGCCCTCTTTGTTTTGGCCCAAAACCTGAAAACCAACGAACGTGTGATTCATGAGATTGGCAGCATTTTGGATGAAGATGCAGGGGTGAAAGATTCGGCTTCCGAAGAACTGGCACGACTCCGGCAACAGATTCGCGAAAAGAGAAAAGAAAGCGACCGCCGCTTTTACCATGCCGTAAATACCTTCAGAAAACAGGAAGTGTTGCGCGACAACGAAGAAGGTTTTTTTAACGGCAGAAGAACGCTTGCTGTAATGAGCGAGTTTAAATCGCAGGTAAGCGGTTTTGTGCATAGCAAAAGCGAAAGTGGACGAACTATTTTTATTGAACCCAGCTCCATCATTGAAATCAATAATGAGATTGGAGAACTGGAGATCGATGAACTCCGGGAGATCCGTCGCATATTACGCGAACTTTGCAATTACATACGACCTTCGGCGCCTGACCTAAGCGCGGCTTACGAATTTTTGATTGCTATGGATGTTCAAAAGGCCAAAGCCCTGTTTGCAAAAAGCATTGAGGCCACCTTGCCGCACATCAACACCAGCTTCGAACTGAAAGCGGTGAACGCCTGCCACCCCTTGCTTTTTTTGCAAAACAAACGGCTTCAAAAACCAACGGTGCCTTTAAACGTTCAACTCGATAAGTCCGAAAGAGTAATGGTCATTAGTGGGCCAAACGCGGGGGGAAAAACCATTGCTCTAAAAACCCTGGGTCTTCTTCAAAGCATGTTGCAAAGCGGTTTATTGATTCCGGTGCATGAAAGCAGCTCCTTTCCCATATTTGAAAAAATACTGGTGGACATTGGCGACACCCAAAGCATAGAAAACGAATTGAGTACCTACAGTGCCCGTTTGATTTCCATGACAGCCATTGTAGAAGCCGCCAACGAAAGCAGTTTGGTGTTGATGGATGAATTTGGCAGCGGTACCGATCCGGAATTGGGCTCAGCCATTGCAGAAGCGGTGTTGGAAAGCCTGGTGAACTCCCAAGCCAAGGCCATCATTACTTCGCATTTTGGGAATGTAAAAATTCTTGCAGAAGAACTGAAGGGCGCTTTTAATGCCTGTATGTTGTTTGACCTTGAAAAACTCGAGCCCAAATTTATTTTGAGTGTGGGTAAACCCGGCAGCAGCTATACCTTTGAAGTGGCTGAACGTATCGGTTTTCCAAAATATTTGATAGCAAGAGCCAAAAGCCGGTTGAATAAAGATAAACTCAAATTAAATGCTTTATTGGCCGAAGTGCAGGACCAAAAAGCAAAATTAGAAGCATTGCTAAGTCAAAAAGACCACGAAGCATTTTTGATGAAGATGGCCAAAGAAAAATATTTACAATTGTATGAAAACTTCATCACAAAGCAGGAGAAAGAAAGGGAGGAAAAGGCTGAGTTGCGCAAACAAGCACATTTTGGTCAAAGGTACCTAAGGTTGTTGGATGATTGGAAAAATAAGCAAGACCGAAAGCAAGTGATCAAAAGTTTTATAGATGGGATAACTGCGGAAACCAAAAAACTGGAAGCTTTCGAAAAATCAGGAGAAAAAGAAAAATTGGCATTAAAGAAGGTTGAAAAACTGAAATCAAGTTTGAAAGTGGGGAGTAGAGTGAGGGTTTGGAATGGAAAAGAAATTGGCATTGTGGAAGAGCTGTTTTCGGATAAGGCGGTATTAAATTTCGGACACATCAAATTAACCGCAGGTCTGGAAAGTTTGGTATTGGCTGCTGAAAAAGAAAGCCAGACTTAAAAACGATTGCACACAGTGTTATAAGCACAAAATTTACAAAGCTCATGGTCATCTGTTTGAGTGAATGCTTCTGACCTGTTAAAGATTTTCACTACAAACCCAGCCAGGGCCATCTCAAATTCCTCAAAAATACGTTCGGTAAAAACCATGGGTGTTTTCTTCATGGTTATGAATTCAGGCTCCTCACTGTAGTGTTTAAAGGCAATGATGCAAGGTTTGATTTGCCCGGGTAAGGCCAGTTTGTTTTTAAACGCTAACCAGGCGTACACAAACAATTGCAATTGTTTATTATACCTTTCGTCGCTGAACAAAACATCAAATGAAACAAATTCAAATTTATCGGTAAGTTTTACCGAACTTTTGTAATCAATAATTCTGAAATCGTCACCATACGCATCAATTCGGTCGGCTTTACCCTTTATAAATACCTCCTCAATCCCACACCCTGACTGCAAATGTAACTTAGAACTTAGTTCATGTTCAAGATGAAGAATTCGGAGATGTTTTTTTGTAACACGTAATTTTTCAACCGATTCAAGTTCCTGTTTTATTTGTTTGTTTACATACACTTTAATAACTTCTTCCTGCAACAAGCTTTTTCCGCTTGGTTCGATGTTATCAAATAGAGAAGCAAAGCTGTTTCGTACGATGGTAGGTACCAGCGCTTTTTTGTTTGTGAGAATGGCAGGGATAAGCTCAATGCCGCAACAATCTTTATATAGAGCTTCTAAACTGAGGTGTAATATTGAGCCCATGGTATTGCTTTCTGCACTTTCTTCCACTTCCTCACTTTCTTTTAATCCTGCGGAGTACCTGTAATAGAATCGCAGCGAACATTCTTTAAATGCAATCAACGAAGAGGGCGATAAGCCTTTATAGAGCTCATTGCTGATGGCTTTATCAATAATTTTTGACATCACAGCATCCGTTTTCTGAATAACAATTGAGTAAGTTTTTTCTTCAGGCAACTGCGTATATCCGGCCACATCTTCTCTAATTAGGGTTAGTGCAGAATAGGCAGGCAATTCCAATTCAAGTTGTGTTACAAACCGGCTTTTTTCTCCTTTGCCAAAGGTGTCAGTTTCGCTGTCGTATGTAATGCAAACCACATTGGCGCGTTGCAGCAATCGGTAAAAGTGATAGGCATAAATGGCATCTTTTTCTGAGTATAAGGGCAATCCAAAAGCTCTTTTTAAATCGTTGGGCAAAAAGGAGTTTGTGCTTTTTCCCGATGGCAAAATCCCTTCATTGATGTTCACCAGAATGAGGTATTCAAAATCCAAGGTTCTGCTTTCAAGCAATCCCATCACCTGAAGTCCCTTAAATTGATTGAAGTGCGGGTAAAGTAAAATGAGCTCCTGCAAACGGGTAAATTGGTTTACGATGAGTTGTATAAACTCCAATTCAAGCGCCGTACTGCCCCTGACTGCCCCCTCTCTAAGATAGTAAGAAACAGAGTCAAGAAGGTTGATTAAGGAAATTGTATAGTGGGTGTAATCTGATGTAGGTTCAAAAAATGTTTCTACGTGAGGGAAAGCTTTTCCAAAAAGTTCCTTGAGAAGGGATGAGCTCAAATAACTTATGTTACGTTTTCGAATTTCATTCAGCACTTTTTCAGGATTAAAATCAAGGGATTTGGATTCAAGAAAAGTAAGAAACAATGGCTCTTTTATCAGTTTTTTTCCTCTGCGTGAAAAACCGTGTTGCAGTTGGATTAAACTTTCAAGCACGCTGTAAGCAGGCGTATACTTTATCGGATATTCCATAGTAATGTTAACCTGTTCAATGGTTTCAGGCAACTGCTGTAATACCGGCCAAAGAAGTTTCTCGTTCGCTAAAACCACGGCTATTTGATCAGGAGAAATACCACCCTGCAAAAAGTCTTCAATTTTTTGTTTCACCACC
>JALOMJ010000056.1 GCA_025455485.1 Bacteroidia bacterium
TTTGTTATGGTAAGAAAAGCGGGTAAATTGCCTTCAAAAACGCATCAGGAGAAATACGACCTTGAATACGGCAGTTCTGCAATTGAAATACAAACCGATGCATTACAGTCCGGCTGGAAAGTGATTATACACGACGATTTGCTGGCAACCGGAGGAACGGCCGAAGCCGCTGCACGCCTTGTTAAAAGGAGTGGGGCTCTGGTTTCCGGGTTTAACTTTGTTATTGCCTTGGATTTTTTAAACGGAAAAGAAAAACTAAAACAACATTCAAATAACATCACATGTCTGGTAAACTATTAAACGATGAAGTGGGATCCGAAATTGGTCGGATGGACTTTCAAATGAATGAAAATCAATTAATGATAGCGGACATGATCCGCAAATTTGGCAAAGAACACATTTTGCCAAAATTTATGGAATGGGACGAAACGCAGGAATTCCCGATTGAAGTGTTTAAAAAACTCGGCGAGTTAGGATTAATGGGCGTTCTGGTGCCACAGGAATACGGTGGCTCAGGCTTCAGCTATACCGAGTATGTAACAGCAATAACCGAACTTGGAAGCATTTGTGGCTCCATAGGTTTATCCATGGCCGCGCACAATTCCCTTTGCACCGGACACATTCTGCAATTCGGTAATGAAGAACAAAAGAAAAAGTATTTACCAAAACTGGCTACCGCCGAATGGATTGGAGCCTGGGGATTAACCGAAGCCAATACCGGCAGCGATGCCATGCGTATGCGCTGTGTGGCGGTTGAAGACGGGGACCATTATGTGTTGAATGGCACCAAAAACTGGATTACGCATGGTATTTCAGGCAACGTTGCGGTGGTATTGGCCAGAACCGGGGAACTGCTCGACAGTCACGGCATCACAGCGTTTATCGTTGAACGCGGAACCCCCGGCTTTAAAGGTGGCAAAAAAGAAAACAAACTGGGCATGCGCGCCAGCGAAACCGCCGAATTGATTTTTGAAAATTGCAGGGTACACAAATCTCAGATATTGGGTAAGGTTGGTGATGGGTTTGTTCAGGCCATGAAGGTGCTCGACGGAGGTCGCATCAGCATTGCCGCCTTGAGTTTAGGCATAGCTAAAGGCGCATTAAACGCCAGTTTAAAATACGCTAAAGAGCGTCAGCAGTTTGGGCAACCCATTGCTAATTTTCAGGGCATCGCTTTTAAGCTGGCCGACATGGCCACAGAATACGAAGCGGCGGAATTGCTGACGTTTAAAGCAGCCGATATGAAAAACCGTGGCATGAAAATGACCAAAGAAAGCGCCATTGCAAAATATTATGCCAGCGAGGTGTGCGTGAGATCGAGCACAGAGGCCGTGCAAATTTTCGGAGGGTATGGTTATACCAAAGATTTTCCCGTTGAAAAATTTTATCGCGATAGCAAATTGTGCACCATAGGAGAAGGTACATCAGAAATTCAGAAACTGGTCATTGCAAGAGAACTGCTTTCTTGATTTCTGAATTCTAATTATTGGACTTAGAACTTTAAACTTTTGACTTCCCAATGAAGCATTACTCCACCTTCGCCATTGACCAGTTTACACGGCATGTGCTGAAAGATACTTCAGGATTTAATTGGCTCATGAACAATGGATACCGGGAACTGATTGCTACTATCGACGCTATAAGGGACGATAAAAAAGCTTTCAAATTTTTAATGGAGAACAAACATTACATTTTAGCCGCCTTTGTAAACGCCATTTGGGAAGACCAAAAAGCCTTTAAATTTTTAATGGATGCAAAAGCTTTTGAGTGGGCAGCCTGTGCAAACATCATTAATGGAGATGATAAGGCAGAAACATTTTTAAAATCTTCCGGAAACGAACACTATGTTTTGCTGGCGCATGCCATACAAAGCAGAATTCACGAGGATGGCGACAGAAACATGACCCCCTGGGCCGTATTGCGCAACGTTTTTGATTTCAAAAAGGCATTTAAAAAAGACGAATGAGGGTTGTAGACACCATTCCACACGAAAGCATGAGCATCACCATTATGCACATGAACGACAAGTATCAGGTGCGTTTTGAAGCCGGACCTATGGAACAAATTTTTAAATTCTCGGTGGAAGAAGTAGGAAGTCTGGAGGGCTTAAAAAAACGCATCGATGAATCTTTTATCGCCACCACGCGCAAACGCTTTAATGACATGTTTTTGCAATTGCGCAATAACCTTTAGTAAATTGGTAATTGATAAGAAGATAGTAGCAGAGGCGATTTTAACCGATGTGTATGTTGTCGAGGTAGAGCCAAACGCTAAGTAAAAGCACCAAAAAGATAAGCGCTGAAAGCATTTGTGGAATGTCGTTTATGTCCCTTTCTTCATCCATAATCAAAGCCTGGGGTATACTCTATACGTGTCAAATCTAAATCAGAGCGAGAGTTCAGAAAAGATAAACAACAGTTTTAACAAATTAATTAACTATAAATTTACATTTATAAAATTATCGATAACTTTAATTTTACTTTTTAAAACTCACAACAAGTAACACAGTTGGAATTGATAATAGTAGCAGAGTCAGCCAAAAGGCCTCAGGTTTCGCAAAATTTAAAGTGATGCCCATCATTGGATTTTTTTTGGGTAGAAACAATCGTTCGTCCAAAGGATTGTAATAAAACAGACCCCATTTCCAATTGTTAGGGTCTTTATGAAAAGCATCGTTTTGTTCAGGGGTTTGCATGTATTCTGAGAATTATAACAGTTAGAGTTAATAAGGCTGATGAGGGCTTGGTGATTTTTCAATTCCCCGGTTTAAGCAAATGAACCAAGAGCTGTCCCAGATTTTCATCAAGGTAATTCATTCTTCCGGTATGAAAAGACGCGCCCATTTGTCCTGCCGGAACCGGGGAGTTGTTTAGCCCAAAACCTGTTAAGGTTAAAAATGTGGCCGCTTTGTTTTCTTTCCATTTAATCCAAACCGTTGCCCCTGTAAATCCCCCTTTATTTATTTTCACCTCCTGGCCCTGGGCGTTCTGATGCCGGTAATAGGTTCCGCCTTTTATTTCTTTTTTTAAATTATCGACTTTGAAAGATTGTACCTTATCCGATTTTTCGGTGTCGCCAAAAATGTACACCACATTTTTTTCCTGATGCTTGCGGTGGAGATTCAAAACGGAGTCGGAAGCAAAGTACATGTTCATCACCAGTATTGATTTATAAATACTATCCCATCTTTTAAAACTAAGCAATTGAAACGCATTTGCACCAAGGGAATTCGCTTTTTCTTTTAGTTTGATGTAAATCATTTCCAGATTCACATTTTTGCCAACACCGGTGGCTCGCAGTGTGGCAACGTATTGCAAACGATTTGTATCCGCACCGGGAGCAATAAAAGAAAAGGTTTCGGCTTCGTATTCCGGAAAACGATCGGCTCGGCGAACGACTTCAACATTTTGAGCTATTAGTACTTGTGAAAAAGCCAGAAGGGCTATACAAGACAGTACGAGGTGTTTATTTTTCATATTGGCTTAACGATTGGTGTTTGTCTTTTTTGTTGTTTAAAAAGCCAGCTTTACTTCGCTATACTTAGACTAGAGCTGCCCAATACTTAAATTTTAATTGAAGATATAAAATTTTCAAAAAAACGGAAAGCAAATCCCTTTTCGAATTAAGCTTATAAAAAAGGGCCAGAAATCCTCAGTAGAGGTTCAATTTTAAGAAGTAAAGGCAGTCTTAAATCAGAATTTAATCCGTTACCACCCCACTTTGTTTTGGATACTTCACCGAGAACTTGGTGGTAATGGTTTTTTTCTCTCCGGCTTCCACCTTCATTTCCCAGATCAGCTCACCCGTGTTTTTGTCCACCTTGGCCTCTGAGGACTCGAGCAATTCTACTTCCACCGATTTTCTTTGAGAAATAGGGTATTGGTCCTCCAGCACCAGAACTATGGGGGTCTTTTTGTTGTTTTTAATACTCACATCCCAGGCTATGGTTTCTTTTACCGTATTGCCGGAAGTTTTTTTATCGTTCAACATTTTATTGCCCTCGCGTTTTACTACTATGTCTTTGTCGCGGCCTACCGAAATTTCAAGTGTATCGCCTGACAGTTCAGAGTTGATGTAGGACTGCCCTGTAAAGGTGCCTTCAAAATACACGCTGGCTTTACCCGAAAGCAGTTTGAGTTGTTGCCAGTTGGCGATTTCAGCAATCAGAAACACATCGGTTTCGAGTTTGGGTACGGCGTGGTAAACAAAACGGGCCGGAATGCTCATCTCCTTAACGCGAATCACATGGTCCTGCCCATCCGAAGGAATAGAGTAGGGCAAACTAATGCTGTATTCAATATCGCTCAGGGTTTCTTTCAGTGAGCTGTAAAGCTCATCCAAAACCAGGGGTTTGTTTTCCTCCACTTGTTTTTGCTCAACCTGCTTTGGTTGTTTGCTTTTTTTCGTTCTCACCCTCGTCACTTCTGCATTACTATTTTTAACGGTTCCTTCATAAGCACCTGCACTCATAGGCGCGTTGGATCCGTAAACATCTCTGTACCCGGCGGCATAATTATCCTGAGGAACAAACACCGGTTGTTGAAAGGTGGGTACCGGTTGTTCGCGCATGGCAATGGTGTTGGCCTGCATATAAAAGGTTTGATTGGTGGTAAAATTGGCGTTAACGGAAATGTTTTGGTTGATGGTTTGAAAACCCATGTAAGTAAAAATAATGTTGTAGTTGCCCACCGGCACAGGTTTAAAGCTGAACTTGCCTTGTGCATTGGTTAAACCACTGGCCATAATTTTGTTACCCATCTGCAGAATCACATTGGCATTGCCCAGAAATTCCTGAGTAGCGGCATCCACAAGGCTGCCTTCTATGCTTCCGGCTTCCCGGCGTTTCGCTAGTGGTGTATTAACATTCGAGCTTCCAAGTATCCAGGGTTCCAGCTGGGGTTTATCGGCACTCAGCGAAGGGTCAACGGTTGACAAACGCAGGCTGGCATTTTCCCAGTTTTCGCCTGAGGACTGAAATACGTTGGCATTGTACACCACCTGCATGGGTTTGCTGATGTCTTCCAATCTGAAATCGTAATTGGGTTCCCAACCGGCAGAGCTAATGTAATAGCTGAGGTTCATGACAGTATTTGTTTCTCTTTCCGCATCCAGGGTGATGAGGATGGAGCTGGAGGGCAAGCGTTTTTTTGACACCGTTTGATTCATTTGTAAATAAAGTTCCTTGATTTTTTCTTCCGCCGCATCCAGTTCAACGGAGAGATCGAGTTTGGCTTGTTTGATTTCGTTCAGGCGAAGCCGATAAAAATCCCCGGCCTCTTTTAGTTTGGCCACGCTGCTGCCCTCCTCCTTTTTGCTGAGCATGCTGTTGTCGAGCAAAATGCGCTCTTCAATTTCATACACGTTTTGTTTGTTTTTAATGGCTTTTATTTTCAATTCCTGGGTTTTGATTTTTGCATTGATCTCTTTTTCGTTTACGGGTGCAAACACATTGCTTTGCTCCACATGGTGTTTTACTGAAAGGATTTTGCAGTTGTTTACTGACGATACCTGTATGGAATTAGCATTGATTTCCTGGGGCAAGGATTCGATGAGCACAAAGTGGCTGCCCGGACTCAGTTTAAGCTCAATGGCACGTGTAACCTGAGCTCCGTTAAAAAATACCGTCACCTGGCTCACGCGGCTTTTTGGGCGAAGGGTATCCATAGCGGCCTGTGAGTAAACGGAGACGAATAGGCTGAGGCATAAAAGGAACTGTTTCATATGGAGAAGTTGAATTAGAGAAGTGTTGCTTGAGTAAGAGTTTTGAATAAGTTAAAGATACGATTTAAGCGCGGATGTTGAAATTGAAGGCTTAAAATGGAGATACATAGTCATTGTTATGAAACCTACCAATTAGACCATACCTTTTGTTTTGCAGGACAATGCCCTTGGTTCTATAAGTCAGCGTAATCTGTATACTGCTCATATCATTACCAGGTAGTGTGACCATCTACTTCTTTGATGGCAGAGTAACCACGGTCTGTTCTCCATAGTCTGTATAAATTTACTGACCCATTCATTGAATGAACTGTATACCAATATGGGAGATGTTTCGGATTTTTCAATCTTGTTTTTGTGGACCAATTGTATTCACTCAGATGGATCGTATTGTTGGAGAAACCTCCGGATTTTAGAAGTCTTATTTCTTCAATATCACTGAACAGAAAACCAAATAATTCCAATCGTTTATTGTTTTTTAAAGCCACATTCGAATTAAAATAGTTGGTAATGTAAATGCTGTCTTGTGTGATTTTTTGTACCACCCCAAATTCAGTTTTATGTCCATTTTTAAAGCTAAGATGATAACAAGCATTTTCAATAATTTCTAATGTATCGTGCCTTGAATCCTTTGATGTTGTGAAGAGAAGAACGATTTCATTTCCGGAGGTATATAAATTTTCTAAGGAGTCGTTTTTGTGTTTTGAAAGGGCCGAACTACTATCAGCATTAAAATATGGACTTTCGAATTCCTGAGGAGTTTCAGGAATTGTTATGTATTTCACTTCATTAAAATTGTATTTGAAGACTTTGGAGCTGGGAACCCAGTTATTGAATTTCACGCCTTCAACGACTCCATCATTGAGTTTTATTGTCATTAGCATTAATTTAACCGTACTGTTATCGTTAAATGTCAGAATAAGAAGCGTGATATTATTACAATGTAACCATACAGTCTTTCCTGTTTTATTTTGACAATACACTTTTTCAACAGGATTGGATTTATCAAATTGTTTTGCAAAATCATCCTTAGTCATGGTGTATACTCCCTTGGAAAGGACGGGTGTGCTGAGGATTAGCAAGAATATTAAAAAAATCTTACTCTGCATGAGGTATAGATGTTAGTGTTCGAATCAGATAAGAAGTAATGGAATGCTAAGCCAACTACCCTTGTCGAATTACGCAAAACGAAGCTGGTTTAAAGATAGAAAATTTGTTTGAATGCGAAAACGTCTTATTCCGTGAGGCAATTTTTACTTCGGTGTTGCAAGCTGTTTATTAACACCAGTAAGCTCCGATAAAACAGATGCTATTTTATTATGCAAGTTGTATAGTTACCGTTATTGTCTGGTTGAGTTGATTTGTCGGTACAAAGTTTAGTCTTGTCCTTTTTTTTAACAGTATAGTTCGAGTAACCGCCTGATTCTGGAGTGTTCTGGTTATATGCCGTGCACTCGCATGTGTATTTTTTACAACTTATGAAAGCCGAAGCTATTAGAATTGAAGTTGCAGTCGTCAAGTTAAATAATTGTCTTTTCATATTCATTTGAAAATTTTTACATCTAAAATATGAAAGTTCATTATAAAATAAAAAATGGTCTACTGAAATTTTGCCTGCCATTATGCGTGGCAACTACTTGACATAGAATGTTTATTCAATAACAACTACTTACAATTGCTTGTAAGTGCTTACAAGTGATTTTCTATAGAACTAAGCTATAAAAATTTAGGCAATGGCCAGCCGGGAGGGAGTGGAATTCGGATCAAGGGGGCTTGAGGCTAGGTAAAGATTGAGTTTAATTATTAAATTAAAGTAGCGAAGTAACTATTAACTTTTACGGCGTATTTTTAATTGAAGATTTAGGATTTGTTAAGTAAAGGAGGCATTCAAATAGTTTACGCCGTATTACGCCGTAATTTTAAAGAGCCAATAATCAATCTTTTACCAACTTTATGGTGCCTATTGGTGAATACATATAATACACACCTGTTTCGAGTGCGCTGAGATCAAACAGCAAACCCTGAGGGCTTTCTAAAACAAATTTGCATTGCGCGCTGCAATCTTTTCCAAGTAAATCAAAAAACAGTACATCCTCTTTTTTCAACGTTTTGCTTTGAATATGTATAATGCTTTTTGTCGGGTTAGGATAAACGTGGAGTTCCGGTTCCTTATACTTTTCGAGAGTCACCGAGCGGATGGGGGTGAGGCTGAACCTTCCATCGAAATCCGTTTGTTTTAAGCGGTAATAGGAGGTACCGTAAAACGGACTGGTGTCCACATAGGAGTACTCCTTTATTTGTCTACTGTTTCCTGCGCCTTTTACTTCTCCCAGCGCTTCCCAATTTTCGCCATCCCTCGAGCGCTGTATGGTAAAAAAGGCATTGTTTTTCTCAGTAGCTGTGGCCCAATCCAGCCACACATTCCCAAATTCAGCTCTAGCACCAAAGCGAATGAGTTCAATAGGTAATGGAGAAGAGGTGACTGCGCCGATAATTAAATTGTCTAAAAAAGTTTGGTTTTGGCTGGCCCCATCCAACAAAGCCCCGATCACAATATTACCCGATCCCGTCCAATACATGCTTCGATTATCCGGCCCATCATTGGTCCATACACTGGTACCGTTTACAAACAAAGAACCAGTGCCTGTGGTAGGCAAATACACAAAACGGTAAGTTCTGAAGGTGTTGTCGCTGGGAATGGCATACACGTTGCCGGAGTTAACAGTATTAAAACCTCCTGCGCCATTGTCAACTCGATAAGAAACTGATAAATTGGCTGCGCCGGTAATAATGAGACTTGAGCCCCTGGTAAAAAAACTACCAACAGTCTCGTCCCTCTGGTAATCTATGGAAACGTCAATGCCACTCACATCAAACAATCCGCCTCCTGTGGGGATGGTCAGGTTAATGTCGGCGGTTGGTAAGCCGGCATTTAATCCATTGGTGCCGCCAACGCCTCCCGGTGAAGAAATCGCGCTGCCACTCACACTTGTGGCATTTGGTCCCACAGCGGCTGTGGTAACTGGGTTGGAATTCCAGGTAAATTGTGAAAGCACCTGAGCTTTTACCGAAAATCCGATACAAGCAAAAAGGACAAGGTATAGTGAAGCTTTCATATCTATTCTTTTTCCTGAGGTCTGCTAAAAGACCATAACAAGTATACGCTAAACCGACCTGAAACGTTTCTTAAAAAAGCAAAACACTGCTCATTTAAGCCCCTTTTCAAGGGTTTGGGCCTCCTTTCAGGCTTTAGGCACTAACCTCAGGTTCAATTCTGTCAATTGCTCCTCGCTGATTTCAGATGGAGCATCAATCATCACATCCCGCCCTGCATTGTTTTTCGGGAAGGCAATAAAGTCGCGTATGCCATCGGCCCCACCAAACAATGAACACAAACGGTCGAAACCAAAGGCCAAACCCCCGTGAGGAGGCGCCCCGTATTCGAAAGCGTTCATTAAAAAGCCAAATTGTTTTTGAGCCTCTTCTTTGCTGAAACCCAATATTTCAAATAGTTTCGCCTGTAAATCGCGGTTGTGAATACGTATGCTTCCTCCGCCCACTTCAACACCATTAATCACCATGTCGTAAGCATTCGCGCGAACGGCCCCGGGATCACTGCTCAGCAAAGGAACATCTTCCGGCTTGGGTGAGGTAAAAGGATGGTGTTTGGCGTGCCACCTTCCGGCTAAGGAAGCCAGTAAATTCGGGTCGTCCTCGTTCCATTCCAGCAAAGGAAAATCCAAAACCCATAAACACGAAAACGTGTTTTTATCTCTTAAACCCAAACGGCTGCCCATTTCCAAACGCAGTTCACTGGCGGCTTTACGGGTTTTGTCCTCCGCCCCGGCCAATACCAGAATCAAATCGCCTTTCTGCGCACCGCAGTGTTCCGCCCATCGTTTTAATTCGTCTTCGTTGTAAAATTTGTCCACACTACTCTTTAAGCTACCATCTGCATTATAGCGGGCGTAAACTAAACCACTGGCACCAATTTGCGGACGTTTTACCCATTCGGTCAACTCGTCCAACTGTTTACGCGTGTATTCGGCTGCGCCTTTGGCACAAATGGCCAAAACGGTTTGGGCCTCGTCAAACACCTTAAAGTTTTTGCCGCTAACCAGCGCTTTCATGTCCAGCAGTTTCATGTCAAAACGGGTGTCGGGTTTGTCGTTGCCGTAATATTTCATGGCATCGGTGTAGGTCATGCGGGCCATGGGCGCCAGCTCAATGCCTTTTACGGCTTTAAACAAATGCTTTACTAAACCTTCAAAGGTGTTCAAAATGTCTTCCTGCTCAACAAAACTCATTTCACAGTCAATCTGGGTGAACTCCGGCTGTCGGTCGGCGCGAAGGTCCTCGTCTCTGAAACATTTTACAATTTGGTAGTAGCGGTCGAAACCACTCACCATCAGTAATTGTTTGAAGGTTTGCGGACTCTGTGGCAAAGCATAAAACTGCCCTTCGTTCATGCGGCTGGGCACCACAAAATCTCTGGCCCCTTCAGGTGTAGATTTAATAAGCACCGGTGTCTCCACTTCCAGAAAATTATGTTTGTCGAGGTAATTTCGTGTTTCTATGGCCAGGCGGTTGCGCAGTTCCAGGTTTTTACGCACCACGTTGCGGCGCAAATCGAGGTAACGGTATTTCATGCGCAACTCGTCGCCCCCGTCGGTTTCATCCTCAATGGTAAAAGGCGGGGTGCTGGCTGCGTTGAGTATATTTAGTTCAAGGACTTTTATTTCCACATCACCGGTTGGGGTGTTTTTGTTTTTGCTTTCGCGTTCAATCACCTGCCCTTTGATTTGTATCACAAATTCACGGCCCAATTGCCGGGCTTGTTCGCAAAGATTTTTGTCCCAGTCCATGTTAAACACCAATTGGGTGAGGCCGTAACGATCGCGAAGGTCAATAAACGTCATCCCGCCCAGGTCGCGGCTTTTTTGTACCCAACCGCAAAGGCTCACGGTTTCGTTTACGTTGCTTAGTCTTAATTCCCCACAGGTTCTGGTTCTGAGCATAAAAATTTATTTGCGGCAAAATTAGGGCTTTTTAGGGGAAAATTTAGGGGAAAGATGCCACTAAAAGGCCTTGTTCGGATGAATTTGTTAGTTCAGGGGTGCTCCCCTCTGAAAACTCTTGATGAAGAGGGTTTATTTTAGATGGGTCACTTCGAGTGGTTTTGCATTTGCGGGTTGATCCGGCAAAACCTTATCGAGAAGGGACTCTCGGTAGGTTTAATTGTTTTCTGAACACGCCTCGATACAGTGCCCTTCACGCAGGCTCTGCTGCACCACTCGGCGTGACATATGATGAGTTTAGGGACATTGCAGCTATAAAAAGAATGAGTTTATGGGAACAAAAGTCCGGGAGCTGAAGCTTTAATCTTGTCCTTCTGCTGTTCAATGTAGGTTTGCAATTTTTTGTCTCCTTCTTCAGAGGCGCTTAGTTTGCGGTGATGCAAAGCTGCGTTTAGTTTGGAGATTTCGAGGTTGAGGCTTTGTGTTTTTTCAGAAAATGCAGTTTCAGAAAATTTTTGCCAGATGTAGTCAATGGCTTGGGCATTGGGATGAGCCAGATCTTCCTTGTAAAATCGGTAATCGCGTAAATCATCCGTTTGCAGTTCAAAAGCCGGAAAATAATGAGCGTTGGCATTGGTATTGACCAAACGGTTGACGGCCAGTAATAATGATGCTTTGCTCCGGCTGTTGTTCTCAAGCCCATCCTTTAAATATTTAACCGGGGAAACGGTGAAGATGATTTTTAAATCAGGATTAAAAACTTTGAGTTTTTGAATCAGACTTTGATACGATTCGACAATTGCATCAGGTTCCAGAAACTTTTTTTCGAAAATACTCCCTGGCTGTTTGTGACAATTGCTGACCACCTGTTGGAGTGTTTTGTGTTCGTATACAAAGGCCGTTCCAAAAGTAATGATGAGGTACTTTGAGGTTTTCAAAAAGCCATGAGCCTCTTGTTGGGTTGTATGTATTTTTTCAGAAAGCGCATTTTTATCGGAGGCATGAACTGAAGAGTGGTGAAGAAAAGAATAGCAAAGCCCATCCCTTTCAATGACGAAGTTTTCATCAAAAGCGTTATTCCCGATGATGGCCTTCAAACTTTGCGAAATACTTTGTGGATTAAACAAAATACCATTGGGACTAAAATGAACCGGAAACAAATGCTCTTGCAGTTTTTGAGCCATGTTCTCGGCAAAACACGAGCCGATTAAAAAGCAGGAGTCGCTGTGTCCCATCTCAAATTCAAATTTTTCGGGCTTATGATTCAGGTGAAATTTCAAAATTGTATTGTCGAAAAACCAACTAATCTGTAAGCACAAATTTTAAAGATGCACTCAGCTCTCCGTCATGAATGGTGTTGTAAATATAGGTGCCGGAAGGTAAATCACCCTTAAACAAAATTATGTTTTTAAAATTCCCATCAATCTCGAATTCTTTTACTAATTGTCCCATGCTATTGTATACTTTCATTTTGCCTGGCTTTCCATTGTTTGGAATGTCATAAGGCAAATGAATCGTTTCTTCCATGGGGTTAGGATAAGGTAGCTTTTGAACGTGTTTATCTCTAGGAGAAAAGTCTTCAATATCAGTAACTATTTCATTAGCGCATTCATTAGGTAAAGTTCCGCATAAGGAATACACAACTATATTGTTATTCGGTTTAGAGAGTATTAGTTTAGTGCCCAAAGGGGTGTTGATTATTGGAACGGCATTGTTATATGTGGCATAGGCTAAGCCATTACTATAATTTATGAATCTAACACTATCAATCTTCTGAAACAATGTGCCATTAATGCGAAAGATGGCAAAGTACGGGGCAGGAAAACTGGGTGAACCACCTGAATATGCTATAGCGTATTCTATGTTCGAAGTATCGCAATCAAACAGCGACCTGCTCACAAAATTCACAGCATAATTATTGTTCGAGAAAATTACAGGAACTGTTGTTGTTAAGAAAAGACTATGATTTAGGTTATATAGATGAATTTGATTAGTTACGTCATTAAAAACAAAGTATTTGTATTCGTTCTGTGAAATTTGAGTAAGTATAAATGGCCAGGGAGCGCCTGTATAGGTGGTTTCATAAATGAGTTGTGCTTTTCCAACTTGAAAAGCAAAAAAAAGAAAAAGAAGAACTTTTCTCATAATCTATGTTTCTCTAGTCAATACTGAGCCTAATTATTGAACACAATTTAATAAATTATTCTTAGAATCTCACTAAATGGCGTATGTATTTATGTTTTAAAGGTTTCTCTATGCCTTTAAATCTTTAAACCTTTCATCCAAAAACGCTTTGGCACTTTCATAGCTGTTTTCCACCAGTCCATCCAAAATTGCATCTTTCAAAGCGTTCTTTAAAACCCCCACCTCACGGCTGGGAGGCAGATTATACAGTTTCATTATTTCTTCACCGCTAATGGGTGGTTGCCAGTTACGAATGTGGTCCTTTTGTTCTATCTCAATTAATTTTTGTCTTACGATTTCAAAATTGCTGAGGTAACGTTTTACTTTGTTGGGATTTTTGGTGGTGATGTCGCTTTCGCACAAAAGCATCAAATCGTCAATGTCCTCACCGGCTTCAAACAACAAACGCCTTACTGCTGAATCGGTCACCTCGGTTTTTGCAAGCACAATGGGTCGCAAATGCAATTGCACGAGTTTTTGAACGTATTTCATTTTTTCGTTCAAGGGCAGTTTTAAATTCGTAAATATTTTGGGTACCATGCGCGCCCCTTTGTCTTCGTGACCATGAAAGGTAAAACCCGTGCCTTCTTCAAACCGTTTGGTGGCAGGTTTGGCTATGTCGTGCAAAATGGCGGCCCAGCGCAACCAGAGGTTATCACTTTTGTTGGCTGTGTTGTCCAGCACTTCCAGAGTATGGTAAAAATTATCTTTGTGCGAAAGGCCTTTGATAGTTTCGGTGCCATGCAGTTTTACCATTTCTGGAAAAATCAGGTGCAACAAACCGGCATCAAACAGGAGTTTAAATCCAAGAGAAGGTTTTGCAGAGGCGATAATTTTATTGAGTTCATCGCTGATGCGTTCTTTAGAAACGATGCTGATGCGTTCTTTGTTTTTGCTGATTGCCTGAAGGGATTTTTCTTCAATGGTAAAATTCAGTTGTGAGGCAAAACGTATGGCCCTCATCATGCGCAAGGGATCATCACTGTAGGTGATATCAGGATCTAGTGGCGTGCGCAGGATTTTGTTGTTTAAATCTTCCATGCCGCCGAAGGGGTCCAGCAATTGACCAAAATTGTTATCGCTGGTGCCAATAGCCAGAGCGTTGATGGTAAAATCGCGGCGATTCTGATCGTCCTCCAAACTCCCGTTTTCCACAACGGGTTTGCGTGAGTTCTGATTGTAACTTTCTTTTCTGGCGCCAACAAACTCAATTTCCAGATCGCGGTATTTAACCTGCGCTGTGCCAAAGGTTCTAAAAACCGAAAGGTGAGATTCTTCTCCAAGGGCCTGATGTACTTTGGTGGCCAAATCGATGCCCTTACCAAGCGTTACAATGTCAATGTCTTTGCTGTTGCGTTGCAGAAAATGATCTCTTACATAACCTCCAATGG
>JALOMJ010000160.1 GCA_025455485.1 Bacteroidia bacterium
AACCAGCAACATGAAACTTTACGCAATCAATGCAGGGCATTTTAAACTTGATGGGGGCGCCATGTTTGGCGTGGTGCCAAAAAGTATATGGAACAAACTGAACCCGGCCGACGCCAACAACATGTGCAGCTGGGCCACGCGCTGTTTGTTGATTGAAGATGGCAAACGTTTGATTTTGGTAGACAGTGGCATGGGCAACAAACAGGACGAAAAGTTTTTCTCTTACTATTATTTACATGGGGAAGATACCCTCGAAGGTTCTTTAAAAAAGCATGGTTTTGGTATGGATGATATTACCGATGTGTTTTTAACGCACTTGCATTTCGACCATTGTGGGGGCAGCATCAAGTACAATAGCGAAAGAACAAAACTGGAGCCAGCCTTTAAAAACGCCACTTACTATAGCAACGAAAAACACTGGCAATGGGCGGTGAACCCCAACTCCAGAGAAAAAGCCAGCTTTTTAAAAGAGAACATACTGCCCATAAAAGAAAGCGGGCAATTGAAGTTTGTAAAAGCAGGCGATACCTTAATGGATGGCCTGAGCATCATGGAAGTGAACGGGCACACCGAAGCCATGATGTTGCCTTTGGTAAAATACAAGAACCAAACCATAGCCTATATGGCTGACTTAATTCCTTCGGTGGGGCATTTGCCCATACCTTATGTAATGGGTTACGACGTGCGCCCCCTCGAAACCCTGAAGGAAAAAGACAGTGTACTAAAAAAAGCCCTAGACGAAAACTGGTTGCTGATGTTTGAACACGACCCAATTGTTGAGTGCGTGAATTTAGAGAGGACGGAAAAAGGCATACGGGCCAAAGAAGTTATTCAACTGAAGGATCTTTAAATTTTACTAATTTTTAATGGGGCGTTCCTCCAACCTTAGCACAAAAACCGATAATTAATGTGACTTTGCGAAGCTAATTCGAAAAAATTAAATGTATACACTTCGATATAGTTTTCTGCTACTAATACTCATAGTAAGATCAAAGACATTTAGCCAAAATACGGTTCCGCAACACCTAAATGTGAAGGAAAAAATAGGTTGGATACCATTCGATAAAAGTTTAGACAACTCAAACTTCAAGGTATGCGATGAATTGAATATAGAGGAGTATTACCAGGTCAATCCCATATACGGAGAAGGGATGCCAAGTATCAGGAAATACTTCTCTGCTCACAAACAGTTACTTCAATCACTTTGTGAAAAAGACGGATACCTAATTGTACGATTTGTAATCAATTGCCAGGGGCAAACCGATCGTTACCGGACTAAATTCATGTCATTGAATTATTCAGATGAAAATACCGTAAACGCTGAATTGCAGAAAAAAATTATCCAATTGACACGTAACATGGGGAATTGGAACCCTGGTAAATTCGATGGTAAAACCTACGACTGTTATCAACATCTGAAATTTATTTTTAAAAATTCCCAACTCGTTGATGTTTTGTTTTAGATGATTGGAATGTATTTCATAACGTGCAGGAACCTTTTTACAGTTTGTATAACTTTTATGATAACATGTAAAGTGCAGGCACAAAACACACAAACTTTAGAAATAACAGACAAGTTACTGGACTCCCTCTCGATATACCCGCAACTTTCACAACTTACCATACAAAGCGATTTGTATTATCAATTGTTTTTGGAAAAATATCCCAATACACATGAAGCATACATGAGCCGTTCGGTTCCTTATAATAAAACGGGCGAACATGCCATCGGTTTTGCCATGCTTAACAGGGCAGTTGAATTAGCCCCCATTGAAAACCTTGGCTACCGTGCTTTTGTAAAACTGTATATGATGCACGATTATGAAGGCGCCTTGCAAGATGGCCTGCGACTTGATTCAATTACCTCTTATGCCAAACCTGGAGTATGGGGAGAGGATATGGACATGGTGATAGGCTTGTGCTATTTGCAATTAAATGATTTGAAGAATGCCAGATTACGATTATCAAATTCAATTAACGAAGTCACAAAAAAGAATGGAAAAGAATGGAATTCTCCGCGTGTTTTTTTGTATCTCGGAATTACACTGATGAAAGAAAAAGCGTATCCAGAAGCTATTCAGGTTTTAGATGAATTAATTCAAATGAACCCAAATTATTCTGAAGCTTACTATTATAAAGCGCAATGTTACAGCGCGCTAAAAGATTTAAAAAATGCCGAAGTATCTATAGAAAAATGCAAATCGGTATATGGAAAATATGGAGCTGAAAGAAATCCATATTTTGAATTGCCCTATCAAATTTATCCATCCTTTCTATCCAAAGGACTATAACCTGTTTGAGCTATAAAACTTGTAACAGCAGCCAGTTGCAAAACACGGTCGCACAAAGCTTACTTTTGTTTGTAAGCCTCCGGAATTTCAAGCTTTAATTCAGCAAAAGCTTTATTCATCAGTCCGGCATCAAACCCATTGTTTTTGAAAAACACAAAATCCTGACTGATCATGTCTTTCATGTTCTCATAAGGACCAACCGCCCTGAACAGAAAATCCTGATACAATCGAATGGCTCTTTTAAAATCTCCCTTAAACAAATAACAATGCCCTAAATTGCCTGTTGCAATTGGGTCCTCAGGCATCAGTTTTATGCCCCGGTTCAAAAAACTGATGGCCTTGTCGTATTGTTTGTTCTCCAGCAAATACCAGCCCATCGTATTCAACTGGTAAGCTGGCAGGCTTAAGGTGTCAGCATTTTCCACCTTAATGGCCTGAGGAAAGGTTTTGCCCCTCACCTGACGTGAGAATCCAATTACCTTTCCTGAACTATCCTTCATGAACGTTTTTTCAGCCAAAAACTCCTCGTTGAAAAAATCAGTTTCCGAAGTGAAATGCATTTTACTGTACACCCCGTCGGTTAAATAATAATACCCATCTTCTTTTGGTAACACAATGGCGTATTTATCTTCAAAAAGGTAAATGCCTTCATAGGTCTGTAACACAGCATCGGGTACAGTGACCACATTTTTAGCTTCAGGAAAATAAAAATTCTTCCATTTGTACACTTCAGCCACGCTGTTAATCACTTCAAACAAAATGGCACCATTGTCTGAATTCACAAACACTGCTACCCCATTTCCACCTTCAAGACTGCCATAATATTGCCCTCTGAAGCCTTCATTTCCGGCACCATGCTGAAAGTACTTTACCCCACCCCGATCTTCAATAAACACTCCCAATGCCGAAGATTCGTCGAGATATGGTGTCAAACGAAGTTTAGTCATTTCCTGGTTCAACACCTTAGACGATTTTCCCTGATAGGCCCATTGGGTTTCAATAATATAATTACAGAGATCGCTGGGTGTCATCCACAAGCCTGCAGCGCCCTGTTCCGGATAAACATGAAATTTGTTTGGCACTTCCCTTCCATCCTTATCATAACCGGTTGCCGCGAATTTTAATTTGTCCTTTGGTAAGGGCTGAGAATAGGTGCTGTTTACCATACCGATTGGCTTAAGCACCGTTTCGTACAAAAATTGATCGTAAGGCTGATTGGTGACATCCGTGATAATCAATTGAGAAATGCTGGTGCCACCACCGGAGTATTTGAATTTTAAACCGGGTTCAAATTCTGAACGCACCGCAGGGGTATTGGCCGGTTTTTTACCATCCAGTATCTCCACCAGGGTTGGAATCTTCTCCTTACGGTCGTAACCCGGAAAGCCATGCACACCCAAACCTGCACTGTGACTCAATAAATTGGCCAGCGTAATCTTTTTGTTTTTTGAAACAGAATCGTAAGGAAACTTCCAGGATGTTAAATAGGTATTGATATCGGCATACAAATCCAGTTTTTTATCGTGCACCAGTTTTAAAACGGCTACCGCGTTAAGTGATTTACTGATGGAACCCGGTTCAAACAAAGTTTGTGTGTTCACTGGACGCTTTTCTTTTTCATCAGCCCAACCATAGCCTTTTGCCCATACAATTTTATAGTTCTTAATGACAGCAATACTTAAACCCTTTACTTTAAAATGGGCCATGCGCTCCTGAAGGTTGTATGTTTTGCCATTGATCTTTACCCGACCCGACAAACCATTTTCCACCAGCTTGATTTGATCTTCAATATCTTTAGTGTATTTGGTTTGGGCCAATGCAGAGCCTGAAACCATACACAGCCATGCAATAAGTATTGTTCTTTTCATGGTTATAAAGTACAAATAATTATAGAATCGATGGTTCTACAATTTGAACTATTTCTATTCATCATTAGAAAAGAAAAGATAAGAATGGAAAGGTAGTCTAATGTATGTGCGGGTGGCCTATATAAAGACGTTGCAGAGCCTTTATTTCTGTTACTGCCCCAACACTTTACCAAGTGTTCTGAAAATAATACGGAGGTCGGTTATTAAGCCGGCCTCATTGATGTATTTTTTATTGAGTTCCAGCTTTGCGGGCATCACCTCTTCGATGTAGGTTTTTTCAGGGTCATTGGATGCAGCCAGTAACTCGTTCTCTGAAAAGTACTCCAGCGAAGCGTAATCGGTAATGCCCGGCCGTACATTCAGCACTTGGCGCTGTTCAGGGGTGTAGAGGTCCACGTATTTTTTAACTTCCGGTCGTGGTCCAACCAAACTCATGCTGCCATTTAGCACGTTTAGCAATTGAGGCAACTCATCCAATTTAAACTTTCGCAGATAATACCCAAGCCGGGTAATTCTTGGGTCCCTGCCTCCAACCGTCAACAAACCCTTTTTATCCGCATCGGGATA
>JALOMJ010000161.1 GCA_025455485.1 Bacteroidia bacterium
GCTAAGTGTTTTGATAACCGTTTGGTATGGCGGCCGCATGGTGATGCAGGGAGAAATTGAACCCGGTAATGTTACCGAATTTATTTTGTATGTGTTTCGACTCACCTGGCCCTTTGCTTCGTTGGGCTGGGTAACGTCGTTAATACAAAGGGCTGCCGCTTCACAAGAACGCATCAACGAATTTTTACTTCAGGAACCAAAAATCAAAAACAATAACACTGAAGCCTATGCCTTAAAAGGTGACATTGAATTCCGCAACGTTGGTTTTGTGTATCCCGAAAATGGTATACAGGCGTTGAAACACATTTCTTTTCGTATTAAGCCGGGAGAAAGTCTGGGTATTACGGGACAGATTGGCAGCGGAAAATCGAGCATCGTTAATCTCCTTACCAGGCAATACGATGTGAGTGAAGGAGACATTTTAATTGACGGCAAAAACATCAAACACCATAATTTGGATTTACTCAGAAAAAACATGGGTGTGGTGCCTCAGGAAGTGTATTTGTTCAGCGATACCATTTCCAACAACATTGGTTTTGGAAAAGAACACAAACCGGAACAAGCATTAATAGAAGACGCAGCGCGACAAGCTGGGGTGTACGACAACATTGTGGCCTTTAACGATGGTTTTGAAACGATGATTGGGGAAAGAGGAGTGATGCTTAGTGGTGGACAAAAACAACGCATCAGCATTGCCAGGGCCATCCTTAGGGAACCAAAAATTTTAATTTTCGACGATTGTTTAAGTGCAGTGGACAGTGAGACGGAAGCCGAGATTCTAGGAAATTTAAAAAACCTTATGCGCTCCAAAAGCGCTGTGATTGTGAGCCATAGGATTTCAAGCATTAAAGACGCACAGCAAATTTTATTCTTAAAAGACGGGGAGATTATTGAGAGTGGCACACACGATGAACTCCTCAATAAAAAAGGCGAATACTATAAACTGCATTTGCTCCAGCAATAATTACTCATCCTCCTTTTTCTCTTGCTCAGTGTTTTCTTCAGGATAGGAGCCTTTGGTGTAAATGTATCGGATGTGAAGTGTTTGAGAAGATTCAGAAGATGTATCCATAGGTGAAACTTCATCGCCCTCGTCTTCTTCATTTTCCCATCGGTACACCTTGCGTTGCGGGCCCTCCTTCCGATAATTGAACGCCACCAGCAATCCGGCCAGGCCACCAAACAAATGTCCTTCCCAACTCACGCCTTCCTGAATAGGAAACACACCCCATACCAAACTTCCATACAAAAACACCACCAAAGCCGACACTACCATCAAGGGTAGGTGCCTTCGAAACAGGCCGCTAAAAAATAAAAAGGAGGCCAGGCCGTAAACAAGCGTGCTGGCGCCAATGTGATAATGCGGGTGGAGGTCGGAGTTTCTGCCACCTATCCAAAGCCAGAAACCGCTGATGAGCCACATCCAGATGAAAGCCGCTTTGGCAATTTTTTTATAGAAATAGAACAACATGATACCCAACACCAATATGGGCATGGAATTGGAAGCAATGTGTCCCAGATCGCCATGCACAAAAACGGAAGTAATGACCCCATGCAAACCGCCTAGTTTACGGGGCAACACGCCCAACTTCAAAACATTCAGGTCAGAATACGTTTGAATCAAAAATACCAGCCACATGAGCAGCACCAGCAAGGCAGGATAAAAGCTGCTGCTGAACAACTGTTTGCCAAGGTAATTCTTCACATAGTGAAATTGCGAAAAAATAAACGGAACAGGATGGAAAGAAGGTTAAAATTACTTTTTTGCCACCGGCACCATGATGCGGGTGAGCCAGGCCATTGAATCGGGCGTTTGAATAGGGCTAACAATATAAAACTCACGCATGGGTCCGGATTGATAAAGCCCTGCTGAATCGGTATAAGCTTTAATTTTAGCGTAGGACTCGTAAAGGTTGCGGTAAGCCCCTTTGTGATTATAAATCACCATGGAACTTGATTCCAACACAACAATCTTGCTTTTTTGCGGATTAACTTTAGGCATTTCACGAATCAACATTAAACATTCGAATTTAAAGTTAGCCGGATCATTGTTGTAATAAATACTTCCCGGCGAGCCGTCGATTTCAGCTCCCATGTATTTGATGTCTTCTTCTATTTTTCCAAAGGCTTCGGCCCGCTTTTCAGCCACGAGGGCAGCAGGTGCCGAATCCAAAACCACAACCGATAACATTTCGGGCACGTTGTAAACGCCCCTCAAACCGGTAGCGTCGGGTGAATTTACTTCCTTGTTGAACCGAATCATTTCAAGCGCCAAAACAGTATCTTCCCTTGTAGGAACCGGAACTTTAGTGGTGTTTAATTCATTTTGTTCTGCTGTGCCGCAAGAAAACAAGAGACTAAAACCTAAGGCATAACATGCCAAGTGAATGCATTTCATCATCAATTTGTTTTACCCGGATATACTTTTAGGGCTTCGGCCAAACATGTCATGGCATTTTTCAAGTCTTCCTTATTGAGCACATAGGCTATGCGTACCTCGTTTGCTCCAGCGCCCGGCGTGGAATAAAATCCGGCAGCAGGGGCCAGCATAACGGTTTGGGCGTTAAAATTAAAATCTTCAAGCAACCATTGGCAAAACTTATCCGAATTGTCAATCGGTAATCGGGCAATGCAATAAAATGCACCGCTGGGTTTTGGACAAAATACTCCCGGCATTTTATTAAGGGCTTCAATCACAAAATCACGGCGGGAAACGTATTCCTTTTTCACTTCCTCAAAATAAGTTGCCGGTGTATCCAATGCGGCTTCCGCGCCAATTTGCCCGTAACTTGGAGGACTTAAACGTGCCTGTGCAAATTTTAAAGCGCTGGCCATCACATCTTTGTTTTTAGTGATGAGGGCGCCAATTCTTGCTCCACAAGCGCTGTAGCGTTTGCTGATAGAATCCAGTAAAATCACGTTGTTTTCAATGCCGTTTAAGTGCATCACACTCACGTATTCTTTACCATCGTAGCAGAACTCCCGGTACACTTCATCACTCAGCAAAAATAAATCGTGCTTTTTTACCAGCTCTTTCAAGGCTTCCAATTCCGCTTTGCTGTACAAATACCCGGTAGGATTTCCGGGATTACAAATCATGATGCCCTTGGTTTTCGGATTGATGAGCTTTTCAAAATCGGCAATGGGCGGTAAAGCAAATCCACTTTCAATGCTGCTGCTTACCGGCACCACTTTCACATCGGCCGTTTTGCTGAAGCCATTGTAATTGGCATAAAAAGGTTCAGGAATAATCAATTCATCGCCGGGATTAAAACAAGCCATGATGGCAATGGAAATGGCTTCACTGCCTCCACAAGTCACCAGGATATCCGAAGCTTCCAGTTCAATATTGTATTGATGATAATAGCCGCACAACTTTTTTCTGTAGGACTCATTGCCCGCACTGTGGCTGTATTCAAGCACTTTGAAGGATGCATTTTTTACTGCATTCAAAAAACTGGGAGGTGTTTCAATATCCGGTTGACCAATGTTGAGGTGGTATATTTTTATGCCCTTCTTTTTGGCAGTTTCGGCAAACGGTACCAGTTTGCGAATGGGCGATGAAGGCATTTCCTTTGCTTTGTTTGAAATAGCTGGCATGACTGAGGTTTAAGATAGTTGACAAATATAAAAAAACCTTCCCTGTATTGGGGAAGGTTTTAAAGTGATCCTTTTTATCAGAAACGGCTTTTGCCGTAGCTTTTTTTCTTTTCAAAGCGGTTTCCGCCGCGGTCGCCTCCACCAAAGGATGGTTTGGAGAAAGACCCTTCTTTGCGGGGACGCTTGCTGCCACCGTCTCTGCGCTCTCCGCCTTTGCCGCCGCCGAAATCTTTACCACCGTAGCCTTTTCCGCCTCCGCTGCTTTCTTTCATGCGTTTGTTGGCCAGCTCAAGGGAAATCTTGCGGTTGTTGAATTCAATGTCCTGGTTGTTCAGCGCAAGGAAATTATCAACGAATTTACTTTCGGTTTCAAAAAACGAGAAGCTGTTTTTCACATCCACGTTAAACACCATTCTGGGGTGCAATTTGGTGGCATCGGCCAGAAAATCCTTCAGGCTATTGAAATTAAAGCCATCCATGTTGCCCATGTTCACAAAGAAACGGGAAGTGCGGTGGTTGCCGAATGCACCGTCAACACTGCCTTTGGCGATGTTCAGGTCAGGTGCATTCTGATAGTATTCATGAAAACGGTTAAATTCTTCCGAAATAAAACGTTTAATGAGTTCTTCTTTGCTCAGGTCTTTCAATTCATCATAAATCGCAGGAAGAAAGGTTTCGATTTCTTCGTCCTTCACTTCCACATTGTGCAATTTATGAACGAGGTTGAACAGTTGTTTCTCACACACATCAATGCCATTCGGAACGTCTTTTTTCTCGAATTTCTTTTTGATGATGCGCTCAATGTCCTTAATTCTGCTGCTGTCCTTAGGTGTGGTGATGGTAATCGCGATGCCTGATTTACCGGCGCGGGCGGTACGGCCTGTGCGGTGGGTGTAATTTTCAACGTCCTCGGGCAGGTTGTAATTGATTACGTGGGTCACGTCGTTCACGTCAATTCCCCTTGCAGCCACATCGGTAGCCACCAGCATTTGCAGAGTTCTGCTGCGGAAACGTTTCATTACAAAATCACGCTGACTTTGGGAAAGGTCGCCATGCAGGGCATCAGCGCTGTAACCGTCCTTAATGAGAGAGTCG
>JALOMJ010000162.1 GCA_025455485.1 Bacteroidia bacterium
CAAATCCATTATCTGTGTGGTCATTTTTGCATTGTCGCTTGGCATTGCGGCGTATTCTACTTGGTGGGAACGCAAGTTTGCCGGACTTTTGCAAGACCGGTGGGGTCCAAGCCGCGCAGGCTGGCAGGGTTTGCTGCAACCATTGGCGGATGGAGGTAAAATGTTATGGAAAGAAGAAATTATCCCAAACCTCTCCAATAAGTTTTTGTTTGTTGTTGCGCCTGCTCTTTTTATAATCACCGCAATTGTTGCCGGGGTGCTTATCCCCTGGGCGCCTGATTTAAAAATCGGTGATACGTTTTACAGCATGCAAATTTCCGACATTAATGTGGGGGTTTTGTTTTTATTGGGCGTTACTTCAATTGGTGTGTATGGCATCATGATAGGTGGCTGGGCTTCCAACAATAAATATTCATTGCTTGGCGCCATTCGTGCTTCGGCTCAAATGATATCTTACGAATTGGCGATGGGCATTGCACTGATTGCACTGATTATTACAGCCGGCGGCACACTCAGCTTCAGTGAAATAGTTAAAGCCCAGGATGCCGGTGTGGCCAACATAGTTTGGCAACCACTAGGGTTTTTTATTTTCTTTGTTTGCGCTCTGGCCGAAACCAATCGTGCCCCCTTTGATTTAGCAGAGTGCGAAACAGAATTAGTTGGTGGCTATCACACGGAATACTCTGCCTTTAAACTGGGCTTGTTTTTGTTTGCTGAATACATCAACATGTTTGTTTCATCAGCAGTTATGGCCGGATTTTATTTTGGAGGGTACAATTTCCCCTTTGCCGCCGAACTCTATCAAGCCTTGGGTTTGGAGGCTGGTGACTGGCAAATATCCCTTATAGGATTTATTGTGTATTTTACCAAAGTGGCCATCTTCATTACAACGTTTATGTGGATACGCTGGACCTTACCACGTTTCCGTTACGACCAATTGATGAATTTGGGTTGGAAAACCTTATTGCCACTTTCGCTTTTAAATTTAGCACTTACAGTAGTAGTAGAATTTTTCAGAGGCAATATTCAATTGTGAACATGAAAGGGATTAGAACCATACACAGCATTATATATCTCGCGGAAGGCGCCCATCTCTATTCGCTTATTTTTATGGCTGTAGTGTCAACATTAACTATTTAAACGCATGCAACTAACAAACAGAAGTAAACTGGTTTCGAACAAAGAGCAAAGTTTTGCCGAAAGGTTGTATTTGCCGGCTGTGCTCAAAGGCATGGCCACCACCATTAGCCACCTTTTTAAAAAGCGCCCAACCATCATGTATCCCGAGCAAAAAAGGGAATATGCCCCTGTTTATCGCGGACAACATGTATTAAAACGTGATGAAAATGGAGCAGAGCGTTGTACCTCTTGCGGTATGTGCGCTGTTGCTTGTCCTGCCGAAGCCATTACCATGGAAAGTGCCGAGCGTAAAAAAGGAGAGGAAGGAATGTACAGAGAGGAAAAATACGCTAAGACATATGAAATCAATATGCTTCGTTGCATCTTTTGTGGTTTGTGCGAAGAAGCCTGTCCAAAAGAGGCCATCTTTTTAACCGATCGTCAGGTGCCCACAGAATTTGAACGCGACGACTTTATTTATGGCAAAGATAAGCTGGTTGAGACCATAGATAACAGAGTAGATGTTACGAAGCGTCAAACTCCGGAAGTTTTAGCATTTAAAAAAATTCCGGGACTAAAGCATAACGAATTGCATAAGGAAAAACTAAACAAGGGAAAACACTAAAAAAATTGACAATTTGCTTATTTACAATGGCCAATTGCAAACCGTAAATAGAAAAAATTGTAAAGAGAAAACTATGTTAGGATACACGATAACACAATGGCTTTTCGGGATACTCTCCTTCATGTCAATCATGTTTGCATTGATGGTGGTGTTTACACGCAATCCGGTTCACTCTGTACTTTACCTGGTGCTTACTTTCTTTTGTATTGCAGGACATTATCTCTTAATGAATGCGCAGTTTTTAGCCGTGGTACACATTGCTGTATACGCCGGAGCCATTATGGTGCTGTTTCTATTTGTGATTATGTTACTTAATCTTAATGAAGATACCGAGCCGCAAAAAACCATGGCTTCAAAGTTGATTGCCGGGATAATAGGCGGATTGTTTTTGTTGGTTTTGGTAGGCGCATTAAAGGGCGCAGAGCAGTTAAACATTACACGCTACGGGCATTCTGAAGCCGGACTGATGAAAAATTTGGGCAAAGTGTTGTTTAAGGAATACTTGTTTCCGTTTGAAATTGTATCGGTGTTGTTGTTGGCTGCTCTGGTAGGCGCAATAATGCTAGGCAAGAAGGAAACGAAGGAGTGATTTATTAGTTTGATTTACAATTTGAAGATTGACAATTTACAATTGAAAGGGGTGTAACCCTAGAGGTGGTAAAGAAAGTATTTAACTTAAAAAAATAGTGCAGCATACATAATAAACGCAAAAAATAACAGGCCCTCAGCCCAACTAAATCGTAAATAACAAAATTGTAAATATAGAAGACAATGATTAACGGAATTCCAATTAATATGTACATGATGTTAAGCGTGGTGCTTTTTATCATTGGGGTAGTGGGGGTTATGGCGCGCAGAAACACCATCATCGTGTTTATGTGCATAGAGCTCATGTTGAATGCGGTGAATTTGTTGTTGGTGGCGTTTAGCACCTTGCACGGGGATACCAGCGGACAAGTGTTTGTGTTTTTTATCATGGCCGTTGCAGCCTCTGAAGTCGCCGTGGGTTTGGCCATTTTAACTATGATCTACCGCAACTCAAAAAGTATTGATTCGGATCTTTTAAGTAAATTAAAAAATTAGTGGTGTTTATGAATACACTTATTGCACTTATACCTGTTTTTCCTTTGATCGGGTTTTTATTCAATAGTTTTTTGGGTAAAAAGATCAGCAAAAACCTCAGTGGTAGTGTCGCTTCACTTTCGGTGCTGGTTTCTTTTGTGATTTCAGTCATGGCTTTTCTGCACCTCCAGAGTTCATCTGTAAAATCAATCATTATTCCTGTTTTCTCATGGATCACTTCCGGCAGTTTGGATATCCCTTTTGAATACCTGCTGGATCCTTTGTCTTCGGTATTTTTACTCATCATCACCGGAATTGGTTTTTTGATTCACATTTATTCAATCGGATACATGTCGCACGACGAAGGCTTTCAGCGCTTTTTCGCTTACCTGAACCTCTTTGTGTTTTTTATGTTGCTGTTGGTTTTGGGAAACAATTACCTGGTGATGTTTGTGGGTTGGGAAGGCGTGGGTTTGTGTTCGTATTTGCTGATCGGATTCTGGTTTAAAAACACAGATTACAACAATGCCGCGCGCAAAGCCTTTGTGATGAACCGTATCGGCGACCTTGGATTTTTACTTGGTGTGATTTTGATTTTTATCACGTATGGAAGCATTTCCTATAATGAAGTGTTCAGTAACGCAGGAACCGCTTCTACTGCTGTAGTGACTACTATAGCTCTTTTACTATTTGTAGGTGCCATGGGAAAAAGCGCTCAAATACCACTTTACACCTGGTTGCCCGATGCCATGGCAGGACCAACTCCTGTTTCAGCCTTGATTCACGCAGCCACGATGGTAACCGCGGGTATTTATATGGTTACCCGTTCCAATGTGTTTTATTCCATCTCCGAAGTTGCCGCTCAAACGGTTGCTATTGTAGGAGTGGCTACAGCCTTGTTTGCTGCCACCATTGGTTTGCTTCAAAACGACATTAAAAAAATTCTGGCGTACTCAACAGTGTCCCAATTGGGATTGATGTTCCTGGGTTTAGGCGTTGGAGCATACAGCTCTTCTGTGTTCCATGTTACCACGCACGCCTTCTTCAAAGCTTTGTTGTTTCTTGGTGCAGGCTCTGTCATCCATGCCATGGGTGGGGAACAAGATATTCGCAAAATGGGTGGACTAAAAGGAAAAGTCAAAATCACTTTCCTCACCATGTTAATTGGCACGATTGCTATTTCCGGACTTCCGCCATTCTCAGGCTTTTTCAGTAAGGATGAAATTCTGGCTCACGTTTACGAGCACAGCAAAACCCTTTGGGTGCTGGGCATGGTGGCATCCATGTTAACCGCGTTTTATATGTTCAGAATGTTGTTCCTTACGTTTTATGGAAGCTTCAGAGGAACACATGAACAGGAGCACCATTTGCACGAATCACCTCCCTCCATGACCTTTCCATTAATCGTGTTGGCTGCGCTATCGGTACTTGGAGGATTATTGGGATTACCGGAATTCTGGCACATGACCAATTGGATGCACCACAATTTGGAATCCGTTATTTTACGCCCTGTACCTGTTACACTTGAGCACGAAACCGAATGGATGCTGATGGGTTTAGCTGTAGCCGCGGCCGCGGCCGTAATTTATTTCACGTATTTATTGTATCGAAAATACGGGGTACAACCTGCTCAAAAAGAGGAGCAACTTAAGCCATGGCAAAAACTCATTTACCATAAATATTATGTAGATGAAATTTACGATGCTCTTATTCGCAAACCTTTGGATTTTCTTGCTTCACTTTTTCATAAGTTCTTCGATTTGCAGGTAATTGATGGTATTGTAAACGGAACAGGATCTCTGGTTAAGTTTTTTG
>JALOMJ010000001.1 GCA_025455485.1 Bacteroidia bacterium
ATCGTGAACCGTAATGGTGTATGTACCCGGACTCAGTCCATTGGCTACCGAACTGGTTTGTGCCGAAGGGTGCCAGGTGTAACTAAATGGCCCTACCCCGCCAAGGGCAGTTACTGTAGCCGAACCCAAATTGGCACAGGTGATGGATGTGCTGCTAACCGATATGCAGGGTAAGGTGATGTTTAGAACTTGTTGAATAGTGTCAAAAAAAGTGCCATTATTATAATTCAAAATAAGAGAAACTGTAAAGTTCCCTAACTGCGAAAACTGATGTATAGGGTGGGATATCGTGGTGGTATTTGATGATCCTGAGCCCGGATCGCCAAAATTCCAAAGCATGCTTGTAAGTGAGCCGCTAAAAGCAGAGCAACCTAATGCCGCAAGCGTTGCAGGGGGTGGGCTTGTGAATGAGGCGGTCATGCATCCGATGCCGTTAGTCATGGTGCCAATTGTGGTGGTAAATTGTGTAGGAGGCGGAGCAAAGCCACTGGTAATAAAATTCGGCAAACCCTGTCGGCTCTGGTTTGGAGCAACAGATTGCCCATTGTTAACATAATTGCACGCCAGTCCTACAAGATTCGGACTATTGATAACACCCAAAAAAGTTTGATTACTATGCGCTACATAAATTTTGCCATCCGTAGCAACCTGCAAACAACCGGCAGGATTGGCAGACATAATGTTAACCCCTGAGGCTGCAACAGCCGTTGGTGAACCCGCACACAAATTGAACTGCGTTATCTGCGCACTCGACCAGCCATTGCAATACACCTTTGATCCATCCGGAGAAAATTCAACCCAACAAGCATTATTACCGGGAGGGCAAGTAAGCGCCATGTGGTTACTTAATTGCCCCGTTGCCGTATTAAAGTCATAAATATCTAAATTTACGTTGCTCAATCCTGCAGCCAACTTTAAACCATCAGGGGAAAATTTAATACTGCCAACTTGTCCAGCACCATTTGCATTAATGTTGGATTGAACAGAAATAGTGTTTACGCCTGTAGACGTTACTAAAAATGCATGGTAAATTGATGCACTCATGCTTCGGGTCATTACCCATACATCAACACCATTAAAATGCCTGACAGAAGTAACTTGTTCGGTCGTATTCGAAACAAGTGGAATATTAATCGCCGTTACCGAACCGGCTCCGCCCGCAAGAGACATATCGACAATAGAATATTTTAAACCATTTGGCGGAGCACCAAAATTAGCCATATTGGAAAAAATATAATAAATGGTGTTACTGCCCGGCTGCTTCACAATAACGCCTGATTGACAAGAGGAAGGATTACCCTGGAGCGCACCTGGACTAGCCATTAATGTGTGTGTTGCCGTCCAAACGTTAATGCCATTCGTATAAAACAAAAGATTACCATTAGCATCGGCGATTGAAGAACATCCTTCTTGCGATAACATGGCGCCGGTTACAATGGTTGGTGGGTTGGTCATAAAATCCAAACCGGCATTGGCTCCAAAATACCACTTTTTATTTTCGTTTTGAGATAAAGCAGGCAACTGCCCTAACAAAATTGCCAGAAACAAAAAAATACCATATCTGCTAAAATTTAGCAAATGCATTGGACGTGAATCAAATGTAAGGAACCAGGCTAAACAAATACCACACTTTAATCATTAAAACCACACATTCGCTCATTAGTTTCCCTTTAAATTGAGTGAAATTTGTGATTAGAATGTCTAAAATCGACTTTACAGGAACATTCATCAGGGTTCAGTTTTAGAAATAGCTCACCGGCAAAGTTGCGTAACGTTTGCTTTCAGTACATTTTATGGTAAAGTCGCCATTTTGTTTAAAATACGTGTTTATAAGGCCTCTGCCAGAAATGTTAGCTCAAATGCGTCTTCCAAGAATGATGAGATCCCTCTGCATTCCGTTCAATTCCGCAACACCCGGAAAATGGCCCCAGGTTTCAAAACCGGCCTTTTTAAAAAGATTTAAGCTCGGTACGTTATGTCCAAAAACGTAAGCCAGTATGGCTTTAATGCCCAAGGCCGGCGCTTGTTGCATGGCATAATGAATTGCGGCTTCACCTATGCCTTGCCGTTGTTTGTTTGGATTAACGTATATGCTATACTCCGCTGTGGATGCATAGGCCGGACGACCATAAAAATTCGAAAAACTCATCCAACCAACGTAAACACTGTTTTTCTCAATTACCCAAACCGGTCGGTTTCCTTCCTTGTGTTTTTCGAACCATTTTTTACGTTCCTCCATACTCTGGGGTTCCAGGTCGGCCGTGGCCATGCGACCGGGAATGCTGGCGTTGTAGGTGTTCAGGATGTTTTCCAGATCTTTTTCTTCGGCTAATCGGAAGGTCAACATGTTTAATACAAAAGGTTATTGTAAGGGTAACGTTTGATGTGAAGCTCTTTTACCAGATCGTAGATGGTTTTTTTTAATTCCTCCACATTGTCCTTGTTTTTGGCACTGATAAACAACACGGGTTTGTTCAGGCCTTTCATCCAGGTTTTTTTAATCTCATCGAGAGAAATATTTTCCTTGTGCATCGGTGTTAAATCGTGTTCATGCTTTTGCACATAGCTAAAGGCATCAGTTTTATTAAACACCAGAATGACCGGTTTATCACCTGCCCCAATGTCCTGCAGGGTTTGTTTCACCACATTGAGGTGTTCTTCAAAATTCTTGTGGGAGATGTCCACCACGTGAATCAACAGATCCGCCTCGCGCACCTCATCCAGTGTGGATTTAAAACTTTCGACCAGTTGCGTAGGGAGTTTGCGGATAAATCCAACTGTATCACTCAAAAGGAAAAACAAATTATCAATAATTACTTTACGCACAGTGGTATCCAGCGTGGCAAACAATTTATCCTCGGCAAACACCTCGCTTTTGCTGAGTAAATTCATGATGGTACTTTTGCCCACGTTGGTGTAACCCACCAGAGCCACACGAATCAACTCCCCCCGGTTTTTACGCTGGGTGGCCATCTGTTTGTCAATCTCCCGCAAACGCTCCTTGAGCAAGGCAATTTTGTCACGAACAATGCGTCGATCCGTCTCAATTTCTTTCTCTCCTGCTCCGCCACGTGTTCCGGTGCCGCCTCGTTGACGTTCAAGGTGGGTCCACATGCCGGTGAGTCGTGGCAAAAGGTATTGGTACTGGGCGAGCTGCACTTGTGTTTTAGCATGTGCCGTTTGTGCCCTTTGTTCAAATATTTCCAGAATGAGCGTGGTTCGGTCGAGGATTTTTTTGCCCAATTCCTTTTCTAAATTTCTTTGCTGAGAGGGAGAAAGTTCATCGTCAAAAATCACCACATCTATCTGGTGTTCTTTCACGTAATTTTTTATTTCCTGAAGTTTGCCTTTACCAATAAATGTGGCTTTGTCCGGTTTTTCAAGCCGTTGGGTAAAGCGGTTTTTGGTGGGCAAACCATAGGTCATGGCCAAAAAGGCCAATTCATCGAGGTATTCATTGGCTTGTTCCTGGTCCTGTGTTTTATTGATGACACCAACCAGAATGCAGGTATGCACCGGTATGGCGGTGGAAATGGCTTTGGCTTTCATTAAAATTTATTGCCCCTTGAGGCTGGTGTTCACGTATTCCGCAACGGCCTGAGCTTGTTCAGGACTCAGTTGAGATGCAGCAGGCATCATGCCTTTGCCCTGGGTGATGATTTGGTTGATGCCGGCCACGTCCATTTGCGTTTTCGTAAGGTCTTTTGACCCTGCTATGCCCAGCTTTCCATCTGTGCCATGGCATGAGGAACAATTATTTTCATACAAGGCTTTGGCATCCGTAATCATTTCATTACTTTCCTTAGGTATACCTTTTCGTTTGTGGTAAACTTCCGCCACACCATAGGTTCCTGTAATTAAGAGCAAGCTTAAGGCGGCAAGAATTTTATTGTGCTTTTTAAAACCAAGGATTGCAAGGGGAATAGCCACTGCAACCATAACTATTTTTATCCAGAACAAATAATCGTATTTGCCTCCAAATGGCAGTTGTGTGGAAAGGTAAATGCCGGTAAGTAAAAACAAAACTGAAATCACCATTTCAGGCACCTTAAATTTTTTACTGAACGTTTCGAGTAATTCCTTTTTATCCGAAATGAGCAAAATTGTTTTAATCACGTAGATCAACAAAAACAGAGTAACTACCAGATAGTGAGTATGAAGTAAGCCTTTTACCATAATATTAATTTTGGCTTAAAAATAACACTAACTATTTAGAATAAAAACCCCGCAGGACTTCATATTTTGCTATTTGTCTATAAATTTGAGACTTCATGTATAAAAAATCAATCCTTCGGCTATTTTTTCTTTTTTTGACCTTCCACATCAGGTCACAAACTACCTTTCCGAGCAACGGTGCTCCACACCCGGTTCATAGCACACACGCGTTCATCAACGCTTCACTTTTCATCGATTATGAAACCTTTGTTAAAAAAGGCACGCTGTTAATTAAGGATGGCAAAGTAATAGCAGCTGGCCTAAAGGTGGAAGTGCCTAAAGAAGCCATCATTCACGATTTGGAAGGAAAATACATCTATCCCTCTTTTATTGATTTGTTTTGTGATTATGGCATCCCCGAATCAACAACACAGCGTGCTCCCCGAAACGGCCCGCAAATGCAAAGCAACATTAAGGGAGCTTACGGATGGAATCAGGCGATTCATTCAGAAACTGAAGCCCATAAACTTTTACAACACCAAAACGACCTAGCCTTGGAATTTAAAAAAGCCGGATTTGGAACTGTTTTAACACATAAAAAAGATGGCATCGTAAGGGGCAGCGGAACCTTAGTAAATTTAAGCAACAAAAAAGAAAACGAATGTATTGTAAACGATCGAACTGCAGGTTTTTACTCCTTTAACAAAGGTAGTTCCACTCAGGATTACCCGTCATCACTGGCAGGGGCTGTTGCCCTTCTCCGTCAAACCTATTACGACGCCCTATGGTATGCTGCGGCAGAAGACAACAAGGAATACAACATCAGCCTGGATGAGTTTAATAAACTCAAACTGCTGCCTTCGGTATTTGAATCTACAGACAAATACGACGTTGCAAGAATTGAACAGCTTGCAAAAGAATTTAACACAACGTATTTGGTTAAAGCTTGTGGAACAGAATACCAGCGCATCAGCGACATGAAGGAAAGCGGTTTAAAATTTATTCTTCCTCTTAATTTTCCTGATGCATATGACGTTCAAGACCCATTTGAAGCTGAAGCACTTCACTTAAGCGACCTTAAACATTGGGAATTGGCACCGAGTAACCCTTCTGCTTTCGAAAAGTATTTTATCCCATTTTGTTTGAGCGCAAGTGATCTTAAGAATAAAGACCAGTTTCTTCATCAACTGCGAAAAGCGGTTAGATATGGATTAACGGAAAAAACCGCACTCAAGGCTTTGACCTTTCAGCCTGCAGCATTTCTGAACGTTCAAAATAAAATTGGCTCACTAAAACCGGGTTTTCAGGCCAATTTTTTTATCAGCACTACCTCTGTTTTTGAACAGGATGCAATAGTATTACAACATTGGGTGTTGGGTGAAGCTGAAACCTTTAGTGACCCTGAAAAACCTGATCTCAGTGGCACCTACGAGTTACGCGCCGGAAAAAAAACCTATACCGTTACCATATCGGGAAGCACTTCACAAGCCGAAGGCTATATTCTGGCTGACACTGCAAAAGCTAAATTTACTTTTTCCTTTATTCCGCCTTTGTTTAGTTTCAGTTTTCCTTACGACTCTTCAAAAACCGCAAGAGCTTCGGGCTACCTCCAGAAAAAAAACAAAACAATCTCGGGCAAAGGTCAGTGGGCAGACGGAGATTGGTTCAACTTTGAAATGCAATACATGACAGCGCCTGATAGCATCAAATCTGCCAAAAAATCAACACCCCCACTGCAACTTGGTAAAGTTATTTATCCGTTCACGGCATATGGAGAAGCCATACCTGAAAGCGAAGGCACGTTTCGTAATAACTGGAATAAATTTAAAAACAGATATAGTGCTATTTTGATCAAAAATGCTACTGTATGGACCAACAAAGGTGATACCGTCTTATTGGATCACGACGTGTATGTTGTTAATGGGCGTATAGTAAGAATCGCGCCTAACATTGAAGCACCCAAACTAGCCTTTGCAAAAATTATAGATGCGAAAGGGAAACATTTAACACCGGGAATTATTGATGAACACAGTCACATTGCGCTCAGCCGGGGTGTAAATGAAGGCACAGAAGCAAGTTCTGCAGAAGTGCGAATGGGAGATGCTATTGATCCGGAAGACATCAACATTTACCGTCAATTGGCCGGAGGAGTAACAACCGCGCAATTACTGCACGGTTCTGCTAATCCAATCGGAGGCCAGAGTGCGTTAATCAAATTGCGTTGGGGTCAGAATGCCGAGGGATTAAAGTATGAAAAATCAGCTCCTTTTATCAAATTCGCGCTCGGTGAAAATGTAAAACAGAGCAATTGGGGCGATCGCAGTGTAGTACGATTTCCGCAAAGCCGCATGGGAGTTGAACAGGTGTACATGGATTTTTTCATCCGCGCAAAAGAATACAAAGCCCTCAAACAAAACTCTAGCAAAGGGGCTGTTTTCCGCATCGACCTTGAGATGGAGGCCCTCTCTGAAATTTTAGAGAACAAACGCTTTATTACCTGCCACAGTTATGTACAGAGTGAAATCAACATGTTAATGCATGTAGCCGACTCTATGGGATTTAAGGTAAATACTTTCACGCACATCCTCGAAGGATACAAAGTGGCCGATAAAATGAAATTCCACGGAGCAAATGCTTCTACCTTTTCAGATTGGTGGGCATACAAAAACGAAGTAATGGAGGCTATCCCACACAACGCCGCTATGCTAAGCAAAATGGGGGTTATTACAGCGATAAACAGTGACGATGCTGAAATGGCAAGGCGTTTAAATCAGGAAGCTGCTAAAGCCATAAAATATGGAGGATTAAGTGAAACCGAAGCTCTTAAATTAGTAACACTCAACCCTGCAATTATGTTACACATTGATGATAAAGTGGGAAGCATAGCCGTTGGCAAAACTGCTGATTTGGTTCTCTGGACGGATAACCCATTAAGCGTGTATGCCAGAGTGGATAAAACCATCATTGACGGCCAAATATATTTTGACAGAGATGAAGATCAAAAATTAAAAACATATATTAAAGAGGAAAAGGCACGCCTTATTGCTAAAATTATACAAGAGAAACAATACGGTGGAAAAATGCAAAAAGCAAAAACAAAACAAAAAAAACTCTACCATTGCGACACTATGGAAAGCGATTATCAGAGCGTTTTAATTACCAATGAAATTATGACTCATGATTAAGGCCAATTTCAATACAGTACTATTATTCTGGAGCATTGGACTATTTGCTCAAAATAAACCACACATTGCCTTCATCAATGCCACTGCTCATATCGGAAATGGTCAGGTCATTGAAAAATCTCTCTTTGTTATCAATGGCAATAAAATAGAAAGTATAGTAGATGTAACAGGCATAAAATTAAATCCCTCAGCCTTTGACACAGTTATTGACCTTTCGGATAAACACCTCTATCCTGCGCTCATTAATGTCAATAACATCCTTGGTTTGCACGATGCCGAGGCCGTAAGAGCAACGGCAGATTTCGCGGAAGTGGGACAATTGAATCCACACATTCGCGCTTTGATCGCTTATAATACCGATAATCAGATCATACCAACTGTAAAAACTAACGGTGTACTTTACACCCAGGTTACTCCAAGAGGAGGTCTAATATCGGGCTCATCGTCTATCATGGCTTTAGAGGGATGGAATTGGGAAGATGCCGTATTGAAAGCAGACGATGGTATTCATGTCAATTTCCCTTCTATTGTTGAAACGCGAATGAATGAAAGTAACGAACAGTATAAGAAAAGACAAAAACACTTTCAGGATGAAATGCAGAAACTTAACCACTTTTTTAGAGAGGCAAAAGCTTATTGCAATTCGGAAACAAAACCTGAAACAAATTTGCGATTTGAAGCCATGAAAACCGTTTTTTCGGGTACTGCACGGTTGTATCTGCACACCAATTCTGCCAAAGACATTCTCAACACAATTGCTTTTGTACAGCAGCACACCATAAAATATCCGGTTCTGGTTGGAGCTAAAGAATCTTATAAAGTGGTGTTAGAACTAAAAAAATCAGGAATACCGGTGATGCTCAATCGCGTGAACGATTTACCTTTGAGAGAAGACGACGACCTGGATATAGTATTCAAACTTCCGGCCTTGCTGCAAAAGGACAGTATTTTATTCTGCCTTCAGTTAGAAGGCGATATGGAAGCCATGCAAAGCCGCAACCTCCCGTTCAACGCAGGCAATGCTGTGGCCTATGGATTAAGTAAAGAAGAGGCGCTCGCAGCAATAAGTTTAAATGCTGCCAAAATTATGGGAGTTAGCCATATTCTCGGTTCACTGGAAGAGAACAAATTGGCCTCCTTTGTTGTAAGCAACGGCGATTTACTGGACATGAAAAGCAACGCCGTGGTAATGGCTTTCATTTCCGGTAAAGCCATTCAACTAAACAATAAACAAACAGAATTGTACCAAAAATACCTTAATAAGTACAGGCTAAAATAAATCACATGAGCGAATCAAAAATTATCATCGGTATTTCACAAGGCGACATCAACGGCATTGGTCCGGAAGTGATATTAAAAACTTTAATAGAACCGGGCATTAACGATATCTGTACACCCGTTCTCTTCTCTTCTCAAAAAACCATATCCTACTATCGCAAAGTACTTGGCTTGGAAGAATTTAATTTTCATCCTTTACGCGACTTCTCACAAATAAATAATAAAAAGGTGAACGTGATGATTTGTTACGAAGAGGAGGTGAACATTGAAATGGGTAAACTCAGTGAAACCGGTGGAAAATACGCGAGAATATCTCTTGACCATGCCGCAAAAGCCTTGCAAGAGAACCAAATTCATGCCTTAGTTACTGCACCTATAAACAAAAGCAATATTCAGGGTGATGGTTTTCATTTTCCGGGACACACCGAATACCTGGCTCACAAATTAGGAGGTGATCCGTTAATGATTCTCTGCAGTGAGAATGGTTTAAGGGTTGCACTTGCTACCGGCCATATTCCTTTAAATGAAGTTGCATCGCGGATAACAACGGAAGTGGTAACAAAAAAAATCACCTTGTTCTACGAATCCTTAGTGAAGGATTTTGCCATCCGTAAACCAAAAATTGCTGTGCTTGGGTTAAATCCCCATGCGGGCGACAACGGCACTATTGGCGCAGAAGAGCAAAATATCATTCGCCCTGCAATTGAACAACTGAAGTTGGACGCACTCATTTATGGGCCTTATTCGGCTGATGGTTTTTTTGGAACCAATGCATACAAAAAGTTCGACGGCATACTTGCAATGTATCACGATCAAGGTTTGATTCCATTCAAAACAATGGCCTTTAATGATGGAGTTAATTTCACCGCCGGACTAAACAAAATCAGAACCAGCCCTGATCATGGCACCGCCTTTGAGATAGCCGGAAAAAACGAAGCCTCTGAACTCTCATTCAGAAATGCCTTATACATGGCAATCGACCTCTACCGTAACCGCAAACTACACGCAGAAATTACAGCCAATCCACTGGCTCATGGCAACCTGAGAAAAGAAAGATAACCTTACGTTATCCGACTACCTTTTCTTGTCTTGTTTGCTTAACATATTTTAACTCAGGTTAAAACTCCTGAAGCCCTTGTCAATGGTATTTTTGCGAGACTTCTAAACCCCATATCCCAATGATAGACATTAAAGAAATTAATGAAAAGATTGAACGTGAAAGTGCTTTCGTTGAAATTCTTAGTTTAGAAATGGACAAAGTAATTGTCGGGCAAAAAGGCATGATTGAAAGATTATTAATCGGGCTGCTCAGCAATGGTCACATCTTACTGGAGGGTGTACCAGGACTTGCAAAAACATTGGCCATAAATACCTTGGCCAAATGTGTTGGCGGTCACTTCAGTCGCATTCAGTTTACGCCGGATATATTGCCGGCCGATGTTATTGGAACCCAGATTTACAATCAAAAACTCGAACAGTTCTCGGTAAAAAAGGGACCTATTTTCGCCAACTTTGTTTTAGCTGATGAAATAAACCGAGCACCGGCCAAGGTACAATCCGCTTTGCTCGAAGCCATGCAGGAAAAACAAGTTACCATTGGTGATCAAACTTTTAAACTTCCAAATCCTTTTCTGGTTCTTGCAACTCAAAATCCAATAGAACAGGAAGGAACCTACCCTTTGCCTGAAGCACAGATGGACCGCTTCATGTTAAAAGTTGTGATTGGCTATCCCAACAAAGAGGAAGAGCGCCGCATCATCACATCAAACATACAACCTCAGGGTATGCCTGCAGCAAATACGGTATTAAGTCCCGAGGACATCATTAAAGCACGTACAGTTGTGAAGGATGTATACATGGACGAAAAAATTGAACGTTATATTGTGGACATTGTGTTTGCTTCACGTTACCCTAAAGAAAACAAACTTGCGAAATTTGAAGGCTTGATTTCTTATGGAGGATCACCAAGAGCCAGTATTAACCTGGCTTTGGCTGCAAAAGCATACGCTTTTATCAAACGCCGTGGTTATGTTATTCCTGAAGACGTTCGTGCTGTAAGCATGGATGTGATGCGCCACCGTATAGGCTTAACGTACGAAGCCGAAGCAGAAAACATTACTTCTGAAAATATTATAACTGAAATCTTAAATACCGTAGAAGTTCCTTGATTTTAAAAGCCCAAAAATATGGCCTTGCTTTTGAAATAAACCAATTCAATTTTATACAGGGTGGAAACCAGTGAACTTTTAAAAAAAGTTAGAAAAATCGAGATCAAAACCCGTGGACTCAGTAACCAGATATTTTCCGGTGAGTACCACAGCGCCTTTAAAGGCAGGGGTATGGCTTTTTCAGAAGTTAGAGAGTACACTCCAGGAGACGATGTGCGTTCTATAGACTGGAATGTAACCGCACGTTTTAATTCACCTTTTGTTAAAGTATTCGAAGAAGAACGTGAACTGAGTGTGGTCATTCTGGTGGATACCAGCGCGAGCGCTTTGTTTGGAACACGCAGTCAACTTAAACAAGAACTTATTACCGAATTGTGCGCTGTGGTTGCATTTTCGGCCTCGCAGAATAATGATAAAATTGGCGTAATATTTTTTAGCGAGAAAATCGAAAAATTCATCCCTCCTAAAAAAGGGAAATCGCATATCCTCCGCATCATAAGAGAGCTTATCGAATTTAAGCCTGAAAACAAAAACACCAACCTTGAGATAGCCTTAAAATACCTCAATAACGTGATCAAAAAAAGAAGTGTGGTATTTTTAATCAGCGACTTCCTTGCAGACAATAATTATAAAGATGCTTTGAAAATAGCCAATAAAAAACACGATGTTGTGGCTTTGAGAATAATTGACAAAGCAGAACAGGAATTGCCAAAAGTTGGTTTGCTGAAATTAAAAGACAATGAAAGTGGAAAAATCTTGTGGATAGACAGCTCCGAACCCTCTTTCAGAAGACAGTTTGCGGTCAATCAACTCAAGCATGAAGAAGAGCTTCGTGATACATTCACAAAATCCGGTGTGGATGCTGCAAAACTTTATACCCATGAAAGTTACGTTAGCCCCCTTATCAACTTATTCAAAAAACGATAAGACATGAAGGGACCACTTTATAAATTGTTCTTTGCTTTGTCACTGTTATTTCTACAGCAAAAGATAAGTGCCCAGGAAGCAAGTGTGAGTGCCGTTATTGATTCCACTAAAATAAGAATAGGCGAACAAGTAAAAGTAGATATCTATCTAAACTACGATGCGAATCAAAACAAACTAAATGTGCGCTGGCCGGAGATAGGAGACACCTTAACCTCCTACGTTGAAGTTATTTCTGTAAGTGCAATAGACACTACCATCCCCGACAAAAATAATCCTTCCAATTTACTCCAACATCAGCAAATTGTTGTAAGCGTTTACGACAGCGGATTTTTTGCTATACCCGGTTTTAAGTTCATCATCAACCAGGATACTGCACATCCTAGATTTACCAATCCATTATTTCTTGAAGTGCACACAGTACCCACCGATACAAGCGCCAGTAAGCTAAAAGACATTAAACCACCTTTATTGGAAACGTTTAACTGGAAATGGTATTTAGAGGAAATAATCTGGACTGGAGTAATTTTTTTACTAATAGGGGTAGCCATACTCATATGGTATTTCAGATCGCTTCGGCATAAGGAAACTGAGCCTGAACCCGAGAAACCTAAAGTTCCCGCTCACATTCTTGCACTGCAAAATTTAGAGCGTATACAAAATGAACAAATCTGGAAAGAAGGGAAAATAAAAGAATATTATTCAGAAATTTCTGATACCGTGCGACAATACATTGAGGACCGCTACGGCCTTCCCGCACTTGAAAGTACCACTGACGAGATTATGCACGCTTTTCGCTCTCAGGTTATTGATCCTGAAAGCAAAGAAAAATTACAACATCTGCTTCGTCTCAGTGATCTGGTAAAATTCGCTAAACTTTTTCCTGAAGAGCATGAGCACAATTTAAGCTTGAAAGAAGCTTTTGAGTTTGTTAATGGAACAAAGCGCGAAGATGAAATTAGTCTTCCACAATCTAACGAATTCAGCAACAAAGAAACGTGATTAACTATTTCCGTGATATACAATTTGCTGAAAAGCAATGGTTCTGGCTCCTCTTGCTGATACCTGCCATGTTGATATGGTATATTTGGAGAAGCACCAAGCATGAAGCCGAATTTCAATTTTCTTCCTTCATCTTATTCAAAGGCATTAAGCCTTCCCTAAAATCGCGTTTGCGTCACTCTCTGTTTACTCTTCGAATTCTGGCCTTTGTTTTGTTGATTACTGCCTTAGCACGACCTCAATCAAAAAGCAGTTGGAAGGACACCAAAACAGAAGGTATTGATATTGCCATAAGTTTAGACGTTTCCTTATCCATGTTGGCCAAAGATTTTAATCCTAACCGTCTGGAAGTAGCCAAGGAAGTTATCCTCGACTTTATTGATGGAAGACCAAACGACCGTATTGGTTTGGTAATTTTTGGAGGAGAAGCGTTTACACAATGCCCTCTTACCAGCGATCACAAAGTACTTAAAAACATGTTTCCCCAAATTAAGGCGGGTATGCTTAACCAGGGTACTGCTATTGGTTTAGGCCTTGCCAACGCGGTCGCAAGAATCAAAGACAGTAAAGCCAAAAGCAAGGTTATAATTTTTATAAGCGACGGAGTAAATAATGTAGGTGAAATTTCACCCATTACAGCAGGTGAACTGGCTAAAACATATGGCATTCGGGTGTATTGTATCGGCGTTGGAACCAAGGGCAAAGCCCTTCAGCCGGTGGCCATGTATGCCGAAGGTCAATACGAATACGATTATGTAGACGTGGATGTTGATGAAAAAGTAATGACCGAAATTTCCGATCTCACCGAAGGAAAATATTTCAGAGCCACTGATGAAAAAAGCCTTAAATCCATTTATAGTGAAATTGATAAAATGGAGAAATCCATTGTAAGTGAAAGAAATTTTAGCAAAAAAGCCGAACACTTTCTCCCACTTGCCATGGCTGCATTTATATTGTTGCTGCTTGAGTATGCATTGCGTTTTACAGTGTTCAAAACTATTCCCTGATGTTTAAGTTTGAAAATAGCATTTACTTTTACGCTTTCAGCACAATTCCGTTGTTGGTATTTTTATTTTTGTCTTATCTGCACCAGCGAAAGAAAAAATTAAAATTACTGGGTGATGAACGTCTTGTGAAGGAGCTCAGTCCTTATTCCAATTTACGCAAACGCATTTCAAAGCATTTCCTTTTCATCCTCGCCATCAGTAGTTTAATTTTAGCCATGTGCAACCTCCAAACCGGAAGTAAAATGACCGAGGTAAAACGTGAAGGTGCAGAACTAATGGTGTGTTTGGATGTGAGCAATAGCATGTTGGCGCAGGACCTTAGTCCAAACCGCTTAACCAGGGCTAAATACGCCTTAGAAAAAATGATTGACCAATTGGATGGTGATCAGTTAGGCTTGGTTATTTTTGCCGGTGAAGCATACGTACAATTGCCCATTACCAGTGATTACAATGCTGCCAAGATGTTCCTTGAATCGATTGGCCCCGGGATGGTGCCTGTTCAGGGCACAGATTTGGCTGAAGCCATAGGCAAGGCAACTGAATCCTTCAATAAAGAACAAGGTGAAAACAAAGCCATTATTTTAATTACCGATGGCGAAAACCATGAGTCAGATGCTTTGGAAGCTGCTGCTAACGCGGCTGCTGAAGGGATAATGATTAATACCATAGGAATTGGTTCTGAAAACGGCGTGCCCATCCCATACACTCAGAATGGTACTATAAAAGGATACAGAAAAGATAAGGATGGCAACACTGTAATTACCAAACTTAATTCAGCGGTATTAAAAGAAATTGCAGCTAAAGGCAATGGCGTTTATGTTCAGGCAAGTCAGGCCGATCTTGGACTTGAGGCTGTATTAGATAAAATTAACGAATTAGAAAAAACCAAGATGGACAGTAAAATGTACACCGATTATGAGGACCAATACCAATGGTTTATTGGTTTATGTCTATTGTTTTTGGTTTTGGAATTTTTAATCAGTGAAAGAACCAGTGAGTGGTACAAGAAATTAAATCTGTTTAGTCATGTTAAAGCCAGGTAAATTAAATATAAGCGTGCTAGCATTGCTCTTCTGCAGAATTCTTGGTTCGGCACAACAAGACGCTAAAACACTTTATGAGGGTAATAAACAATACTATGGCGGAAGGATTCCCGAATCATCAGCCACCTATGCTAAGGCATTAGAATTAAACCCTTCAAATCGAAAAGCAAATTTTAATCTTGGAAATGCTTTATATAAAAATGCCATGTTAATCAAAAGCGGCCAACTAGCCGTGCCTTCAAATGTAAACATGACACCCGACTCGCTTTCCAATCTTGTTTTGGATCAAGCTGCCCAAAATTTTGCTGTGGTTGCCAATTCGATTTCCAATAAAGATACTCTTCACAGGGCATGGCATAATATCGGGAACTGTTACCTTCAGAAAAAAGATTATAAACAAGCAGTAGAAGCCTATAAAAAAGCATTGCGATTTGATCCGACTGATGAAGACAGCCGTTATAATTTAGCCTATGCATTAAAACACCTTCCGAAAGAGAAAAAAGGAGGGGGAGGGTCTAACCAAACTCAAAATAAAAAGGATGAGGATAAAAAAGATAAAAACAAAAATGCCTCTCCAAAAAAAGACGATATGGACAAACAGCAGGCTGAACAGATATTAAAAGCCCTCATGAATGCCGAAAAAAAATTACAGGATAAAAGAAAACAAAATCAGGAATCACAAAATAACCAGAGCGATAAAGACTGGTAAAACCGGCGTTAAAATTGTTTAATAAAGGTGTAACGGCCCTAATTTAAAGTAACTTGCATAAAATGAAAAGTGTTGTATATAGTCTTCTTTTTTCACTTTTCTTCTTTTCTCAAGGAGCCATAGCTCAGGGAATTACTGCACAAGTAAGCACTAAAAAAGTACAAGTTGGTGTTCCTTTCGAATACGCTGTAGTGATTACAGTAAACGCCACCAACTTTACTCCACCCTCTTTCAAAGATTTCGATATTATCAGCGGACCCAATCAGAGTAGCAGCATCCAATATGTGAATGGTACCATGAGTCAGCAAATGACCATATCTTATGGGCTTGTTGCTAAAAAAGAAGGTAGGTTTTCCATTGGACCTGCCACTGTTATGGCCGGAAGTCAGAAACTAGAGACCGCACCTATTTCAATAGAAGCTGGAAAATCAGGGACTTCTAACAATCAGGCCGAAGAGGAAACCAAGTTCAGCAATAAAGTCAACGGTAGCGATTTATTTATCCGAACAGCAACAAGTAAAAACAGGTGTTATTTAGGGGAACAAATTATCATCACCCAAAAAGTGTATTCTCGTTTGCAAATTATCGGATTTCAGAAATTTGCCCAACCCACCTACACAGGTTTCTATTCTCAGGCACAAGAATCGGTAAGTAAAGGACAGGTGGCTGTTGAGAATATTGATGGAATTAATTACTATACCTACGAACTGTTTCGCACAATTGGCACCGCAAATAAAGCAGGTAAAATTACTCTTGATCCAGTAGAAGGCGACGTGGTTGTTCGCAGACAAAGTCAGGCTAAACCAAGAACGGTATTTGAACAGTTTTTTGGTGCTCCAAGTTACGAAGACATTCCTGTAAATGTTAAAAGTAGAGGACTATCAATAGAAGTCTTGCCTTTACCTGAAAAAAATAAACCGGCTAACTTTAGCGGAGGAGTTGGGGAGCTGAATATTAAAATTCAAACTAATCGCACTGAATTAAAGTCCAATGATGCCTTTAATTTGAAAGTCACCATTAGTGGCAAAGGAAACATCAAACTCCTTGAAGCTCCTAAGTACGAATTTCCTGAAAGTTTTGAAATCTATGAACCTAAAATTACCGAAAGCCAAAATTCTAAAACCTTTGATTACCTCATTATACCGCGTGCAGAAGGAGATTATATTTTAGATAATCTCGATTTTTCATACTTCAACCTAAATTCGAAGGACTATGTAACCTTAGCATCGCCCCAAATTAAGATAAAAGTGCTTCCTGCAGACGTTAATAGCGGAGGTGCTCAGGTGTTTAACCCTCAATCTCAAATTAGGGAATTAGAGAACGATATACGCTACATAAAAAAAGGAGATTTTGTGTTGCAAAAATCGGGACAAGAGTTTTTTAATTCATTTGTACACCTACTTTTATTAGCACTAATTTCAGTTGCATTTGTTACAAGCATCATAGTAAGAAAAGCATACTTAAAACAAAACAGTAATGCGGTATTGGTAAAAGAACGAAAAGCCGCTCAGATAGCTAAAAAACAATTGCGACGGGCCGCAAACTTTGTAGTCGAAAACAAGAAGGATGCCTTTTACACAGAAATATTATTGGCGCTTAACAATTACCTTGGGCACAAACTAAATATTCCTGTTGCTATTCTGTCAAAAGAGCGTGTTAAAGAAAATTTAGCAAACCGTAATGTTAACTCCGTTTTGTTAAACAAAGTGCTGGAAACGCTTTCCAAATCAGAATTTGCAAAATATGCACCCGGAGCAGTAAGTGGTGATTTACAATCAGTTTACGCCAACACAAGTCAGTTAATTATTGAACTTGAAAACGAACTAAACACAAAAAAAAATTATGAAAAAGTGGCTTAGTGTTTTTGTGTTGTTTTTTGTTGTTACTGCTTCAGTGGCTTCAAACGAAATGCTGCTCAAGGCCGAAAAAGCCTACGATGAAAAACAATACAAAACAGCTATTACATTGTATGAAAAATTACTAAAAGAGGGCTACACTTCATATCAATTGTACTTCAATCTTGGCAACGCGTATTATAAAAACGGAAACTTGGGACTTGCCATACATGCCTATGAAATTGCTCGTAAACTGGAACCGGACGACGAAGACATTAAGATAAATCTCAGTTTGGCTAATTCAAAAACCGTTGATAAAATTGATACGAAAGAGAATTTTTTTATCACCGCCGTAAAAAGCAACATTTTATCAAGCCTCAGCACATCTGCATGGGCCTGGCTCAACATTATTAGTTTGTTAATTGCCGCCGCCGCCTTTTTTCTATTCTATACTTTTTCCTCAGTAGCGTTTAAGAGGGTATTTTTTGGAGTTTCTATGCTTTTCGCCTTCATTTTTTTGATAAGCTATTTTTTAGGGCGTTCAGCGGTGAAATCCAAATCCGAGAATAAATTTGCCATCATTTTGAGTAAAGAGGTTAAAATAATGAATGAACCCAATGTTTCCGGTACAACAAAATTCAGATTACACGAGGGCACGAAAGTGCGGGTAGTTGAAAACAACGGGGATTGGATGTTGATTAAACTTGAGAATGGAAATGAAGGGTGGTTAAAATCACAGGAATTGGGTGTGATTTAGTTGCCTATTATAAATGCCTCCAGATTTTTACTATAATCCTCAAATCCTATCTTTTCAGGAATTTCTCCGTGGTCAGCAGCTTCTACCATAATTTTTCGCGAAAAAACACCTTTGTAATTTTTATATACTACTTCGCCATGTGTCTTATAATTAAGAAACAAATCATTTAAGCCATGTAGCCATAAAAATGGTTGCTTCACTTTTCTAATTTCCTCTGCATTATCAATTTTTAAATCTGTAAAATAAGCTGCAGGCATGTTTAATTGCGAGGCATCCTGAACCATTACTTCAGCGCTACCAAAAGGGGCTTCCAGAATGATTCGTGTTGGCTTCAAAACTTCAGGATTCGCAGTCAACTCGCAGGCAGGAGCACTTCCCAAACTGAAACCATACATCACCAAACGTTCATCACTAAGCCCCTTTGATTTCAACCATGCTAAACACGCCTTTGTATCAGCATACATGCCTTCCTCAGTAGGTTCCCCTTCACTCAGACCAAAACCTCTATAATCGAACATCAACACGCCAAATCGATTTTTTCCTCCGGTATTGGCTAGTAATTTTGCCCTTTGCCAATAAAAATCCATGTGCCATTTGTTGCCATGGCAATACACTATCACCGTGTCTGTATTAATTCTATTCTGGTCGCCAATGTATATGGCCTGAATATTGAAAGCGCTAGCATCTTCTGGTGCTTTCGATGCCAATGAAAATTTATAAATCAGTGAAGGCGAAATGTCATAGGAAGCATCCAAAACAAAATCCTGTTCCCCGGTATAATTATCTAAAAGATATTCCTGGATGGTGTTGTCGTTGTTATACAAGTTGGAATCCAGCTTTAAACAAGAACTGAACCCAATAAGTAAAAGGATGAGAAATATGTTTTTCATTTAAAACGTTCTGATCAGGTTATAATAAAATCCAAAACTTCCTTTACCATTTAATCCAACGTACTCCACTACCCCTGGAGTATTGGGAATACCCATGCCAATAAATTTAAATTCAAATTGGTGCTGCCACTTTGGTTTGACCAACACGTAACCGAGTTGCAGGTTTGGTATAACATGACGTGTTTGTAATTCGTTGTGGGCTTTATATTCTGAAAATTCAAACCAGGCATTCAATCCACCGTAGAGGTAAGATGGTTTTTTAAACAAATGATAATACACATTGATATCTCCGCTTGGCCAGGCCCTTAGTGTTTTGGCTGTGCCTAAACTATACGCCAGCTGAAGAGCGGGTGTTGCTGACATGCCGAGGCCACTCTTTAATTCAAAAAGTTTACAACTTGCCCCGAGGTCGGCCTGAAGATTGCCAAACAAAGAACTTGTAAAATGCAAGGCACCGAAAGCAGTGATTGAGCTGTTGATACCCTGGGCGTATGCCAAGGTTGAAAACGGGATGGGGATTGGAGTTCCGGAATACATAATGCCGGGGCCTCCGAAAGAAAAAGAAACGGCCTTCTGGTTCCTTTCAAGTGGTTTTACATAACGGGATGGGGCGCAGGAAAAAAGTCCGAAGAGAACAATAGAAATAAGGAGTTGAATGCCCCTTTTCATTAAAAAATGTGTTTTTCGGCATGGTAGGAAGAACGCACCAGAGGACCACTCTCCACAAAACGAAATCCTTTTTGAAGGGCATAATCCTTGTAGGCTTTGAACTCGTCGGGATGCACAAAACGCGCTACAGGTAAATGTTTTGGTGTGGGCTGAAGGTATTGACCAAGCGTTACCACATCGCATTTTACTGAAGCCAGATCGTTGAGGCTTTCATAAACTTCTTGTTCTGTTTCGCCCAAACCCAGCATGATGCCACTTTTTGTTTTCACGCCCGCTTTGTCTAAACGACCAAGCACTTCCAGACTTCGGTCGTACTTTGCCTGAATGCGAACCTGTGCGGTTAAACGGCGAACCGTTTCCATATTGTGTGAAACGATGTCGGGCTTAGCGTCAATTATACGCTGAAGATTATCCCACTTGCCGGCAAAATCGGGAATCAGGCATTCAAACTTCGTTTCAGGACTAATGGCGCGAATCTCTTTAATTGTTTCTGCCCAAATAATTGAACCTCCATCTTTCAAATCGTCTCGGTCAACACTCGTAATCACACAATGTTTTACACCCATTAGCTTTACTGATTCAGCCACCCGTTTTGGTTCATCCCAATCCGCAGGTTTTGGTTTTCCGGTTGCTACGGCACAAAACCCACAACTTCGGGTGCATATGTTGCCTAATATCATAAACGTGGCTGTGCCTGCACCCCAGCACTCACCCATGTTCGGGCAATTTCCACTTTCGCAAATCGTGTGAAGTTTATGTTTGCTGACGATGCCGCGTACTTTAACATACTCCTCACCCGTTGGCAATTTTACGCGCAGCCAGTCGGGCTTTTTAGTTCTTTGTAATTCTTCGCTTAATTCCATATCAATACTGCTTTCTTCCAAAAACAAATCCAAGCCGCAATGTAACAACAAAATTTTCGGATGGATTTCGTGCCATGCTAGATAGGGCTATTGGAAAATAATCTACACATAAGCCCAATTCAATAGCCCGTATGATGTTTGTGTAATGCGCATATTCAAAACTAATGTTGAATTTTCCGGTGATGACAGGCAGCACCTCCAGATTATTAAACCCTTTGAAAAAAGAAGCCCTCCCTTTAATGCTGTCAATGGTAAATGTATCTTCATTAAAAGGAACTTCTTCCGTTGAAACGTTGCTATACTGAACACGGTCAACCTGCACGTAATAGGGTTTTAGAAAAGTAATTCCGGGCCCGATGGAGTAAGAATAACGTACTTCCACGGCTTCAAGGTCGGCTTTATGGTAAAACACATTTTGAGAACCTACGGCGGCTTTAAGCAACATAATATTATAGAGCTTGCCGTAAACAAAACGTTTACGGTCGAAAGCTGTTCCTACCACCTGCACTTCTTTGGGATGCCTGATGTTTGTAAAATCGAGCTCAAAATAATTTCTTTGTTTAGCAGTTACATGCTTACCCATGCGGTATAAAAATCCAAAACCTCTGGTATGCAGATAAATTTGACCACTATGGTCTTTACGGTAGATAACATTGCTGGAACTTCCTTCTTCAATAACATCACGGTTAACTGGGCCTTGTGCATGAGCGCAAAGAGCAAAAAGAAATAGAATTAAGAGAAAAACGACAATTCTAAACATCTTAACAAAGTTAATTAATTCATGAGTATTATCCTATTTTTGTAAAAACCCAAAACCATGATAACCAGTAAAGTAACCTATTTAGGTGGACTCCATGCCGAGTCCGTTCATCAAGCTTCAGGCGCTCGTATTGAAACCGATGCTCCAAAAGACAACAATGGCAAGGGCGAAGCGTTTAGCCCAACCGACCTTACAGCTACTTCCCTGGCAAATTGTATGTTAACGGTTATGGGTATAGCCTCAAGAAAGGACCAGATTACTCCAATTGATGGTACCACCGCTGAAGTTACCAAGGTGATGAACGCCGATCCGAGACGAATTGGTGAAATTCACATTACCCTTACTTTTCCAAAAGCTATTTTCAGCGAAAAGGAAAAAAAGATTTACGAACACACGGCATACACTTGTCCTGTTGCAAAAAGTCTCCATCCCGACATTAAACAAGTTCTGACTTTTGTTTGGCCCTGATATTTAGCCAAACGTAATTATTATGTTCACTCACCTGCTCCAAAGTCTTATTTCAAGGTTAGGTGTTGCTATTATTGGATTTTTGGTATTGGTCATCAGCGCCAAATACCTTGGTGTAAGTACCCGTGGAGAAATCAGTCTTTTTTTATTCAACGTTGCGCTCTTGCAGATAATAACCGAAGTGTTTACCGGATATCACCTGATTCACTTTATGACCAAATACCGTGCCCATAAAATTTATGGTTTTGGTCTGGTTTTTATTCTATTCATTACTTTGGTGGGTAACAGCATATTATGGTTTGCCGGGAAACACATCGAAGGTTTTTTCTGGCAGGCTTTTCTCATTACAGCGCTGGTGACCCTACACACCTTTCAATGCGTGATGATTCTTGGCCTTGGGAAATTAAAATTCTATTATGGTTTAAGTTTATTGCAGCCGGCTTTGCTGCTTTGTTTTTTGCTGAGCCAAGTGTTATTTGCAAATGACCTGACCTTTAAAGCCTATGTATATCCCTTGCTTTACTCATTTGCTCTGGCTTCGGGTATCTCGTTTGGTATGCTCTGGCGTCAATTAAAATCAAAGAAAGACCATAAACCCTTTGCTTCATTGCCCATCCTTAAAAATGGTCTTGCAGCACAATTGGCCTTGATGATGTTTGTTTTGGGAAACAAATACAGTTTTTACCTGCTTGAACCCGGCGCTGAACAAGAATAGCCTCTGAACAAAACAAAGCGAATGCGGGCAAACTTACTCTCAAACTCGGTGTATCTGTAGTATTGTTCTGTTCCTTTGGCCTTGTTATTTTGAATTTGTTACCTGAAACACTTTACCTTAAACTTTTTGGGGATGGATTTAAAGGAATAAAAACGGTGCTGATGTTTTATAGTCCTGCTGTTATTTTTACGGCCCTTTACCTTATTCTTTCAAATTATTTTTCGGGAAGAGGGGAGGCTAGATTGGTAATGAGAAGCAATTTACTGGGTTTACTGCTTACGCTAGTGTTGTGCCCATGGTTAGTGGGGGCTTATCATTTGAAGGGCGCAGCTATTTCGGCAATACTTACCTACTTTGTATTGTCATCTTCACTGATTGTAAGATTTTTTAGGACATCTCAATAAGTGACTTTAAGTAAAAAATAATAAGTGTTTTTAATGATTTTTTTTTATATTTACTTTAATAATGAATTTATGTATCAAAGTATATTAAGTATTCAGCTAACCCTTTGGAGTTTTGTAACTCTTGGTCAAAATCTAGTGCCTAACCCTAGTTTCGAAACAATGTCTCAGTGCCCGAACAACTATGGTCAAGCAGATTTTGCTGTTGGCTGGTTTAAATCCACTAATCATAATTCTCCGCCTCACCACAGCGATTATTTTAACAGTTGTGGGTCAAATTTTGGAGTCCCGCAAAATACCTGGGGCAACGAATCTGCAGCTACCGGAAATGCTTATATGGCAATCACCACAAAAGTACCTTCTATGGGCTTTTACCGCGAGAACATTTATGCCCAACTCAGCAGCCCGTTAAGTATTGGCAGTAGATACAATGTATCCTTTAAACTTTCACTTTGTGATGAGTTTAAGTTTGCCTCTGACAAAATGGGTCTTAAGTTTTCTACCAGTTCAAACATGTCAGTGAACAATGTAGCGCAGCTTTTTGCTGCAAGCCCAGTCACTGTTCAATCGGGATGGGTAACTTTATTTGGACAATTCATTGCCGACTCGGCTTACACTCACATTGGTGTAGGCAATTTTTTTGATGATATCAATACAAGTGAAATTACTGTTTGCAACTCATGCCCACAAGCTTATAATCTGTATTATGTTGATGACATATCAGTTATTCTTGCTGAAACACCTTCGACTCCTGTTAGTAGCTTTGGTTCAAATAATAGTATTTGTTCCGGTTCTGGAGCTACTTTTTTTGATTTTTCAACAAATGCCCCAACTTCATGGTTATGGTCGGTTACTCCAAACACTGGCGTTACCATTACTACACCTTCTTCGCAAAACCCAAGTATTCTTTTCAGTTTAGCCGGCACATACTCTGTTAGTTTAATTGCCAGCAATAGCAATGGACCTGGGACTATTTTTACAAATACTGTGCAGGTGCAATCTTGCGTAGGAATTGAAGAGGAAAATGAACTCTCAGGGAACTATTTTTATCCTAATCCCAGTGAAGGGAAAATTAAAATTGGGTATGACTTGCAAAAAAACTCTACAATTTATGTTTGCAATCTATTAGGCGAAAAATTACACGAATGGAACATCTCTTTCGAAGCAGGTGATGAATTGGATTGTACGTTTTTACCAAAGGGGGTTTACTACATCACTTTGATTTCCGGAAATACTTCCATTAACAAAAAAATTAGTATTGAGTAATTCCTAAAAACGCTCACGAAGCATTGAACTGCTCTTTTATACAGATTTAAATTTCTCCTTTTTATGTCTGCTTATTTCTTATCTTAGCTAAAAGGATAAGTATTCAGGGCGTTTTTTTCAAAACAGCTAATTTAATTCACCCAAACATGAAAAGAATTCTTTTTTATATGCTACTCCAAACATCCCTTGTGTTTTCTCAACCCGGGAAAGATGGTTCTTTGATTGTGAGCAACCTTGGCCATATTGTAAATAAATGCTGTCCTTTAACCAGCAATATAGTTGCTGGATCCAACACATTGTTAATTGCTAATTCTGCAATGGTTTCGCTTTGTGCTGGCGACCTGGTGATGGTATACCAGGCCCAAGGCGCTATTATCAACACTCAAAACAACGGACAATATGGTGACATAATAAATTATAACAGTGCGGGTTTGTTTGAATTCATGTATGTTCAAAACACCAATGGAAACACCATTACCACTCAATCTACCTTCACCAATTCCTATCAAACTGCAGGTAAGGTACAACTGATTAAAGTGCCACAATACACCTCACTTACGATTAATTCAGGAGCAAGTATAGTAGCGAAAACCTGGAAAGACACGGTCATCTCAGGTGGTTCTTACCGTATCGGAGGTCTTGTTGTTATTCATGCATCCAGCATCATCAACAATGGATCAATTTCTGCCAACGGAAATGGATTTCGTGGTGGAGCTTTGGTGCTTGATTCCGCAATAAATACCGGTGCTACCTGGATGAGAAGCAATGGAAGTACTGACGGAGCAGAGAAAGGTGAAGGTATTGCCGGATATCAGAACGATTATGACCTTATAGGTGGAAGAAATTGTATGGGTGCTCCTGCAAATGCCGGTGGAGGAGGCAACAATCACAACGCAGGAGGTGGAGGTGGTGCAAATGGTTTTAATGGAAATACCTGGACCGGTGAAGGTGTAATGATTGTTAATGGAAACAACCCTCTTGCGGCTTGGGCTTTATCCTCTGCTTATATGAATAACGCCAATTCACTAACGAACTCCTCAGGTGGAGGTCGTGGCGGTTACTCCTGGGGTGATGCCAATGCCAATGCGCTGATAGATCCACCGGGCAGCTTCGCCTGGGCAGGTGATTCAAGAAGAGAAGTAGGTGGTTTTGGTGGCCGGCCTTTAACAAATATCAACCCTGAAACACGTATATATTTTGGGGGAGGTGGCGGTGCACCACATCAAAACAATAACACTTCGAGTCCCGGTTCAAACGGCGGAGGAATTGTTTACCTGATAGCAAATAACGCTATTTCAGGTAACGGAAACATTCAGGCCAGCGGAATCAATGCAGGAAATTCTACGGGATGCAGTTGCGACGCTGCTCCGGGAGCAGGTGCCGGAGGGAGCATTGTTTTAAAAACGCCATCTGTTGCGCTTACACTCAGTATTTTTGCTAACGGAGGAAATGGTGGCAATCAATTTGCACTTAATTTTCCGGGGCATCCCATTAATGAAAGTGAAGGTCCGGGAGGAGGAGGAGGTGGTGGTTTTGTTGCTCTTCCGGTGAATGCACCCTTGCCTCAGGTGAATGGAGGTCAAAACGGAACTTCCTTGTCCGGAGCTGTAACTGAAATGATATCCAATGGCGCCACTCAAGGCGGCACAGGACAAATTTCTACCGTGACTTCAAATTTTATTACCTATACCCCTTCTGCAACACCGAATTCAGTTATATCTATTAATTCAACAAACTCTATTATTTGTTATGGAAATAGCGCAATACTCAGTGTTCCTATCCCGGGTAATTACCTTTGGCAACCGGGCAACATAAACTCCAACCAAATTGTGGCTGCTCCTTCCATCAGTACTGTTTATTCTGTTTCAGGCACCAATATGTATGGCTGCAAAGTTGACGGCACTTATAGTTTGACGGTTTCTGAATGTGTAGCATTAAAATCAGTTGAAGATAACGAAGATTGGTTCAGTTTTTTTCCGAATCCTACGGAAGGCATAATAACAATTCGCTGTAAACAAGACTTTAATGGAGAGATGGCTCTTGTGGATCTGCTTGGGAAAACGCTCATTCAGATTCAAAATGAGGAATTGAAACAACTAGAAATCACTATAAACTTGAATGAATTGCCTCAAGGATTTTACTTCCTTCGAATTAAAGATCAACACAGCATAAAATTATTTAAACTGATAAAAGAGTAAAAAAATCGGGCTTTGTGTTGGCAAAAAGAAAAGCTCTTTTATCGACTCAATTTTGCGATTTCACTCCTACCGCCAGCAAGTCCAATCTGCCGTTTCCTGATCTCATTTTCGTGTTTCATTAGCTCTTAATCCTCAAAAAACAAAGGTGGTTGAATTGGAGATGGGCCATTATGCGGCAAGGTTAATTGGGTTTCGCGGGGATTTTTATATTCTTCTCGATTCGTTTACCATGCCTGGGATGGCTTCTTCAAAAGAAATCCCTGTCAGATTAGGCCTTACAATTGAATGCTAGCCATCAAAACACCTTCAGAAGTTCTCAAATCATTAAAAAGGGGTCGATTTTGGCCAGGGTAATGCCCGTTTTTTCTTGAGGTCCTGTTCTCCTGATTTTGGCTTAAGCTCTGGCAAATGCCTGATTTTAAGGAACATTTCAGCCCAAAACAGGCTTTAAAAAAACTAAAAAAGACCTGTATTCCTGAATAAATTCTATCTTTGGGAAAATTTTTCAAACGCGTGAAACAGGCGGAGATACTCCATTTTCCTAAGATTCTGGACCCAAGGGGTAACTTAACCTTTATGCAATACCCTTCACAAATACCATTTGAAATTCAAAGGGTATTTTGGCTGTACGACGTTCCGGGGGGTGAGTTGCGCGGTGGTCACGCGTACGAGTCGCAAAACGAGGTGATTATAGCATTAAGCGGCAGTTTTGATGTGGTGATTACCCAGCCTGACGGAAAAAAAGAAAAATACGCCTTGAACCGTTCTTATTATGGCCTCTATTTACCGGCCTTAACCTGGAGGCACATCGAGAATTTTTCAACCAATGCAGTAGGATTACATCTCTCCAGTCACGCTTTTGATTCGGCAGATTACATCCGTGATTTTGAAACCTTTAAGCGGAAGAGCAAATGAACACAGCGGTGAGTATAAGCGATTGCCGTGTGATAGAACTGGGCCAAATAGGTGACAGAAACGGGCACATTACAGTGGTTACCAATCATTCAGAAATCCCATTTCCAGTAAAACGTGTGTTTTATCTTTACGACATACCCGGAGGAGAGTCCCGAGGCGCCCATGCCCACAAAGAATGTCATCAGTTTTTGGTAGCCGTAAGCGGAGCTTTTGAAGTGGTGCTCGATGATGGTAAAAACAAACGCAGCGTTCATTTGAACAATCCTAAAACCGGTTTACACATCGTGCCGGGTATCTGGGCCTCAGAAGTCAATTTTTCATCCGGTTCCGTTTGCCTGGTGCTGGCCTCACAGGAATATACTGAATCCGATTACATCAGAAGTTATAACGATTTTCTCAATTTTAAAACAGCCAATGGATAAAAAACAAATACACAGCATTGTGATCAACAAAGTCAATGAACTTAATGATACACTGCCCCAGGAACAAAAATTTGTAGTCAGCGACAACACGGTACTATTTGGAAGTGGTTCAGCCATCGATTCACTTTCTTTGGTATCGCTGATTGTTGACCTTGAAGGAGAATTTGCAAGCGAGCACGGGCATGACATTTCCCTGACCGACGATAACGCTATGACCAGAAAAATCAGTCCCTTTAGCAGCATCACTAATCTTGTGGACTATATCTTTGAACTGACCTCTAAAGGCTAATTACCATAAAGAGTAACATGAAATACAATGGAAAAGTGGTGCTCATTACAGGGTCAAGCCGTGGAATCGGTCTTGAAATCACAAACTACTTTCTTGAGCAAGGGGCAAGTGTTATAGGAATCAGCCGTTCTGTTTCAACACTCAAACACGAACACTATGTTCATTTTGCAGTTGATTTAGGTGATTCAGAAGCTTTACTGCACTTTTTCAAAAAGCAAATTGTACCCGCCTATCCTCAAATTGATATTGTCATTAATAATGCTGCCGTTCTTACTACCCAACACGCCATGATTATGCCGGCAAAAAATGCCATTGAAATGGTGAATGTCAATCTGCTCGGTGCATTTTTTATTTCCAGAGAAGCCGCTAAATTGATGAGAAAACAAGGGAATGCACGCATTATCAACATCAGCTCTATGACCACAAGTCTTGAACCAATAGGCGAATCCATTTATGCTGCGTGCAAATCAGGCATGGTCACCATGAACAACATACTTGCTAAAGAGCTGTCCTCCTATGGCATCACGTGCAATACCTTGTCCATCACAGCATACGAAACCGACATGCTTAATCAACATTCAGACGTGGCCAAAGAAAAAATCAAAACACTCATCAGCAACCTTCCCATTCCGAGAATAGCCACAAAAGAGGATATTTTTAATGTCATCGATTTTTTTGCCTCTCCGAATAGTTCATACATCACTGCTCAAACCATTTTTTTAGGTGGCATCAATTAACGACGATATCATCTTAATCAAAAACAAAACTTTTGTTTCAAACTCCTACCTGATTTGTGACAAAAAGGAAAACACATGCATAGTGGTTGACCCTGGACTTGATGCAGATATTCTTTTGGCTTCTATAAAAACTTCCGGTTTGCAACCTCTGGCTATACTATCCACTCACGGTCATTTTGACCACATGGGTAGCGCCAAAGATATTCAAACGGAATACGCCATTCCATTTTATATGCATGAGGCAGATTACAAAATGTCACAGTCCGCTAATTTCTTTTTAAAAGTGGCAGGCATCCGCCACACCATAAAAACACCTCAACCCGATGTGCTTCTGAATTCTAATTCAAAAGAGATAAACATTGGTAGTTTTACCATTGGCATTTGGCATTTACCCGGTCACTCGCCCGGCTCTTGTGTTTTCAAATGGAACAATTATGTGTTAACCGGTGATATACTTTATAAAAACGGCCTTGGCCCCGAGAGTATACCTAAAGAAGACAAAGAATTACTAAGTCATTCCATCCTGAAACTATTTACCTTATGCTCCGATGATTGTGTTGTATTGCCCGGTCACGGCTCACACGATAGTATGGGTTCTATCAAAACAAATAATTTGGCTTTAAAACAATTTCTTGAACTCAAAAACCATGCAGCAAATTGATTACGGTATAGGTATTATTGGCTGCGGGCATTACTTACCGGCGAACGTTCAAAGTAACGAGGAGCTATGCCGCTTAATTCCGGAACTGAGTCCGGATTGGATCATTGCCAAAACCGGCATAAAACGACGTTTTCACGTTTCAGCCGATGAGTCCGCTTCTTCCCTCGCATCCGAAGCCAGCAAAAAAGCCCTAGAGCGCGCTGGCGTGCAAGCAACTGATATAGGCCTGGTTATCGTGGCCTCCTTTAGTCAGGATTATTTATTTCCTCCCATGTCAGCTAAAATTCATTCTATGTTTGGAATGAAAAAAAACTGTCAGATTATCGACATCAACACCAATTGTGTTGGGCTTGTAAGCGCTATAACGATAGCCTCAGAGCGAATGATGCACGACCCTTCTATTACTCATGCCTTGCTGATTGGTGTTGAGGTTCTCTCCAGATACACGAACCCGGAAGACAAAGAAACAGCCATTTTTTTCAGCGACGGAGCTTCCGCCGTTGTTCTTGGCAAAACCGACAAACAGAAAGGGTATCAAAATGCAAAATTCATGACGGATTCATCAACCTACGAATCAGTAAGAATGCGTGCCGGTGGATCTTCCTATCCTGCAGCTTCAAAAATGGATGAAGAAAAAGCCCTGTATATTGAACAAAACGGCCTGGCTACCTGGAAACAAGCCGTTAGCAACCTCCCTGTTGTGATTGACCAACTGCTAAAATGGGAGTCCCTGCCAATTCAAGAGGTCGATTTTATCATTTTTCACCAGGCCAATGGTTTCCTTATTGATTATATCATGAAAAAAATGAAAATCGGAACCGATAAAACCTACACCAATGTTGAAGAAATAGGCAATACAGGTTCTGCCAGCATTGGCATTGCGTTAAGCGAAGCCTATGAAAAAGGTAAAATAAAACCGGGAATGAATCTTTTGATTGCGGGAGTTGGGGCCGGATTTAACTTCGGTGCTTGTTTAATTAAAACTTAATAGATAATGTCATATCCATCAACAGCCAAAGACTTTTTATCCGAACTCATCAATGAGATCGCTCAAAAGGATCGCTTGCATTCCAAAAAAATAAATGCAAACATCAATACACTTAGCGCTTCTCATCCTTCGCTATACGACGAACTTGTTGAATTAGTCAGACTTTATTTTAGTACACGCGAGCTGAGCATGGAACGGATTGCCTCAGATTACCTCAAAATGATTCGCGACATGCGCGCCGAAGGGCTGTATTTTTACAAGCACGGTAAGTACAGATGCGAAAATCAGAAAGTCGCTAATGAATACGTGTATTCAAAGCCCGATGTAATGTCGTATTACATGCATGCACTTTTGGTGTCACAAATACTTTGGAAACATCATTTCAATATTTTTGTGCATTTCCAGCAACAACTTAAAGTGTTATTTCCTGCAAATGCAGCATTAAAAATTTTAGACATTGGCCCAGGTCATGGTTTTTTCTCTTTCCTCATAAAAAAGGAATTCCCTTCCTACGAAAAAATCGACGTGGTGGATATTAGTCAAACATCGCTCGAAATGACCAAACGTATCATCGGCATCGATCAGGGCAAGATCAATTACACTCTTTCCGATATTTTTGACTACGAGGTGACTGAGAAATACGATTTTATTGTTCTTGGAGAAGTGCTGGAACACCTTGATGAACCCGGAGAAATCCTTAAAAAATTGTCTCATCTGATGCACAAAGAAGGTTTGTTATGGATCACCACCCCAACCAATTCTCCTGCACTCGACCACGTTTACCTGTTTCACAACAAAGAGGAAGTATTAACTTTAATTAAAAGTTCAGGGCTTGACATCGTGAACACGTGTAACTATTTTGCAGAGGATATGGATGAAGAAACAGCCTTGAAAAACAAAATCACGAATCTGGTTGGACTTTTTGCCAAAAATAAATCACTATGAAAACATACGCCGAAATACAGGTTGGACAAAAAGAAACCCTTCATCACATCATAACATCGGAGGACATTTCCAAATTTGTTGAACTTACCGGTGATGACAATAGATTGCATGTGGATGAAAAGTTTGCCAGCACCACTCCCTTCAAAAAACCTGTCGTTCATGGTATGCTTGGCGCGTCTTTCATTTCTACCATTATTGGCACCAAGCTGCCCGGAGATGGTGCGCTATGGTTTTCTCAAAGCCTGGAGTTTCTTTTACCAGTTCGTGTAGGTGATGAATTAACCATTACCGCAGAAGTTCTCAAAAAACACGATAAAGAACAAATCATCGAACTGAAGACCGAAATACACAACCAAAACAAGCAACTGGTTACAAAAGGTTTGGCTAAAGTAAAAGTCATCGCTACTGAAAAACCGGAAACCCAAACGGCAAAAATTGAAGCCCCTCAGCGGGTTGCATTGGTCATTGGCGGTACCGGCGGAATTGGCATGGCTACCTGCCTTCAATTGGCAAAAGATGGGTTCGACCTCATTGTGCATTACAACAAAAACAAAGAAAAAGCTGAAGCCATCAAAACCCAAATTGAATCCTTAGGAAGAAAAGCCCTTTGCATTCAATCGAATATTACGGATGATAAAGAAATCCAGCACATGGTGGAAAAAGGGCTAAGGAATTTCGGAAGAATTGATGTGCTGGCCCATTGTGCAGCTTCAGTCATTCCGAATATCAAGTTTCAAGACCTCACCTGGTCAGATTACACCAAACAATTTGAACTCAATATTAAATCCAGCCTGAGTTTGATTCAGGCACTTGCACCGGGAATGATACAAGAGGGGTATGGAAAAATCATTCACATAGGCAGTTTAGCCGCCGATAAACCAAATGCCGATTGGTCAGCCTACATTACAGCCAAATCGGCTTTAGAAGGCCTTACCAAGTCACTGGCTTTTGAGCTTGCTCCAAAGGGAATTCGAATCAATATGGTTTCTCCCAGCCTTGTAAGCACAGAACTCACCGCTGATGTTCCTGAAAAAATCAAACTGATGACCGCTGCACAAACACCATTGCGTCGCCTCGCTCTTGCCGAAGACGTGGCGGGGGTGATCAGTTTTCTGGCTTCCTCAAAATCTGATTTTTTAACAGGAGAGAACATTCGCCTGAATGGCGGACAAATCATGTACTAATTTCATGGAAAACTTAAAATACACCGAAATTCTGCAACTGAACAAACAACTCAGTGGCACCATCTCCTCTGCACCCTACCAGATAGGCATTCTATCCAATGTGACCGTAAATGCCGGAAAAGAAATTTTAGAGTACGTCTGTCGGAAAAATCAGATTGAACCCACCATTGAGATTGGAAATTTCGACAACATCGTTCAGGACGCTGCTCTCTTTCGCGACAAAAATTTAGTGATGGTGTTCTGGGATACACTCAACCTCATGGATCAGGTCAGCGAGTTCTTTGAGGATTTAGAAGAGGATACGATGGCCTCGTTTAAACAAAAAATCTACTCGGAACTTTCCATGGTTTTTAATAACTTGAGTTCCACACCTTCGGTTATTTTTAATTGTTTTTCTTCAGCTTATTACCCCATCAATGTAATTTCAGAAAGCAAAACCCATCGCTTTGTTTCAGAATTGAACCGGTATGTAAAAGAAAATGCCCCTTCCAATTTTGTACTGATGGACATTGATGCCATCTTTCAACAACATGGCCTGTCGCAATGTTACGACCAACGATTTTACCTTTCTTCCAAAGCCCCATACACCGTAAATTTCCTTAAACATTACATGGTTTCCATTGAACCGCTGTTGTTAAGGAACAATGGTAAACTTAAAAAAGCGCTGATTCTCGATTGCGATAACACCCTCTGGCAAGGCATCATTGGGGAAGATGGCCTGGAAGGTATTGACATGGCATCTTCCAGTAAAAAAGGTGTGTTTTTTCATAAAATACAGCAAATGGCGGTATTTTTGAGTAAGCGCGGAATTATCATTGGCCTTTGCAGTAAAAACAACGAAGCCGATGTTTTGGAGGCACTAAGAACCCACAAAGACGCTGTGTTGAAAGAAGAGAACATCGTAATTCACAAAATCAACTGGAACGACAAAGCCGCTAACCTAAAAGCCATCGCTCAGGAACTCAACATTGGAACCGATAGTCTTGTTTTTATAGACGATTCGGATTTTGAGATTAACCTGATACGTGAGAAACTGCCGGAAGTACATTGTATCCATGTTCCTGCACTAATTTCAGACTATCCCCAACAACTGCTGAAAAACATCTACAAACTGTTTAATCTGAACCCTAACAAGGACGATCTGAAAAAAACAGAAATGTACAAACAACAGTTCCAAAGAGAAAGTGCTAAAGATCAGTTTGGCTCCATTGACGATTATCTGGCTTCCCTTGGCATTGAACTCACGGTGTTGGTGGATGATGCCGCTTACATTCCCAGAATCTCCCAACTCACACAAAAAACAAATCAGTTTAATCTCACCACCTTAAGGTATACTGAAAATCAGATTGAACAGTTCATGGAACATCCAAAGAGCTTTACGGCTTCCATGTTTGTGAAAGATAAATTTGGCGACAGCGGACTTACAGGAGTGTGTATTTTAAAAGAGGACGAAGGCGATCCCAGGGTCATCCATATCGATTCTTTGTTGATGAGCTGCAGAATATTGGGAAGAAACATCGAATATGTTTTTCTGGACCACGTAATTGAACTCGCCGAAAAAAAAGGGTACAGTACCATCAGAGCGCAGTTTATAACTACTAAAAAGAACGCACAAGTAAAAGATTATTATGAGAAAATAGGTTTTGAATTACTCAGAGAATCAGAAGGCACAAAATCCTATAGTCTAAATATTTCTACTTTTAAGCCCCGTAACATTCAATACATCAAAATAAACACCACATTAAACGTCTAAGTAAAAATGAACAATAGCAGAATAAAACAAGTCATGAGTGCGGTTTTTGAAGTGCCTCTCGACAGCATTAACGAAAACAGCTCTACTGACAATTTAGAAAACTGGGACTCACTCCGTCACCTTAACCTCATCCTGGCGCTCGAAGAAGAATTTGGAGTGTCAATACCCGATGAAGAAGTGGGCAACCTTGTAAATTTTAAGTTGATTGAATTGACAATTAATGAACTCGTTAAGTAACATTGATTTTTTACTGGAAGAATTCAGCAATTACGGCAATCAAACCGCAATTATCTGGAAAGATCAATCAGTTACTTATTCCCATATTCTAGAAAGGATAAAGTTTTGGAGTGAAAAATATCATTCCAGGTATTCCTACCGAATCGTTGGGCTTGAAAGCGATTTTAGTCCCGAAACCATTGCCATGCTGTTTGCGCTTATTGAAGCAAATGCGGTAGTGGTACCCTTTGACATTTTACATTCTGAGAAAAATCAGAAAAAATACAGCATCGCTCAACTCGATGCACTTATCCGCATAAAGGACGAAAATAAACCTGAATTTATAGAGTTTAGTCCAACTGAAAGCAAAAATCCGCTTTACATGCCAATCCTCAGTAATTCCAAGCCGGGACTGGTTCTTTTTACTTCCGGTTCATCAGGTGAACCTAAGGGGGCGCTCCATGATTTTCAAAAACTGCTCAACAAATTCAAAGTTAAACGCAAAGCTTTGCGTACAGTGAACTTTTTGTTATTTGATCACTGGGGTGGACTGAACACCCTGTTTCATATTTTATCTAACGGAGGAACAGTGGTTATTCTTGAAAACAGAAGCCCTGACTACGTTTGTCAAACCATTGAAAAACATCAGGTGGAACTGTTGCCTACCTCTCCTACATTTTTAAACATGCTGGTATTGAGCAGGGCCTATGAACGTTTCTCCTTAAAAAGCCTGAAATTGATTTCGTACGGCGCTGAGCCCATGCCTGAAAGCCTGTTGAAACGTATTAACACTTTATTTCCTGACATTAAATTACAACAAACCTATGGTCTAATTGAGCTGGGTGTGTTGCGTTCACAGTCAGAAGAAAATGGTTCGCTTTGGGTAAAGATTGGAGGCGAAGGTTACCAAACCAGGGTGGTGGATCATTTGCTTCAAATAAAATCTGACTCTGCCATGCTGGGTTACCTTAACGCTCCAAGTCCCTTTACTGAAGACGGTTGGTTCATGACCGGCGATACAGTAGAAGTGAAAGGAGAATACATGAAGATTCTTGGAAGGAAATCCGAAATCATCAATGTAGGTGGAGAAAAAGTGTTTCCTCAGGAAGTGGAAAACGTTATTCTTGAAATTCCCGATGTAGAGGATGTTTTGGTATATTCCGAAAGCAATCCGCTTACCGGTAAAATAGTTTGTGCAAAAATTAAATACAAAGGAAATGAGAGTAAAGCCGAACTGGTTAAAAAAGTGAAGACTTATTGCCGAACCAAACTGGAACCCTTTAAAATACCCGTAAAAATAGAGTTGGCGGATCAATCCTTTGAATCAGGCCGTTTCAAAAAAAGCAGAGTGAGTGGAAATTAAATTCGACAAGGTTCTAGAGGGTGATTTTATCACACTTAGAAAAACACAAGTGGAAGATGCCCCCGAAATTTATTCGTGGAGGACGGGAATGGGTGGTCAGTTCATGCGTCAACCCGACAACTATTCCGTTCAGAGCCAGGAAGAGTGGATCAGAAACCGTAACAACAATGAAATCAACTATATTATTTTTGACAACATATCCGGCAAAAAGGTAGGTGCAATCGGGATATATGAAGTGAATCCTGTTGATCAGGTCAGTAATGTTGGAAGATTAATCATTGCCGATGAATATTACGGAAAATCGACACCTTACGGCTTAGAAGCATTGCTGCTCACCTATGATTATGTATTCAATAAAATGAATTTCCGTAAGATCACCGGCGATATTCTTGCAAACAATCAGGCCATGCACAAACTACAGGTTTTTTTGGGTATGGTGCAGGAAGGATATTTAAAAAACCACGTCATCATCAAGGGGCAATTGCACGATCTTTATATTATGTCTATTTTTAAAGAGCAATTTAATACCGTGTACAGTAAAAAAGTCCGTTTCTTACTTCAAAACTTTAAAAAAGGCTGATTTCAAAACCTTCAACAATGACTGATCTGCTTTCCATAATTCTGTGTTCTTATAAATCAAAAGAAAGGCTTATTAAAGTCAGAGATCAGGTTCATCATGTGATGACTCAGGAAGGCATTCCTTATGAATTAATCATCATCGACGATGGTTCAAACGACACCTCATTTGAAATTGCCAAGAAAATTGAACAAACTCATTCAAATGTATTTGCCTTCGAATTAAGCAGAAACTACACCTCACATTACGCCATTTTTGCAGGCTTGTCCAAAGCAAATGGCGCCTGTGCAACAGTAATCGCAGACGATGAGCAACAGCCTTATCATCTGTTGGTTGAATGTTACCGAAAATGGAAACAGGAAGGCCATAAAATTATTTTCCCTTACAGAACGGAAAGAGACGACCCCTGGACCACCAAACTATTTGCCAACCTCTTCTACACCGTGATGAGCAGCGTTTCAGATTTTACTTACCCCAAACACGGTGTGGACTCCTTTTTTATTGACCGGGAAGTCATCGACCTCTTAAACACACGCATTCATCCCATTAACACCACTACTGTTACTGAACTGCTCCGTTTGGGTTTTCAACCCTACTACCTCCCTTACGTAAGAGGTAAAAGCACGGTGAGCAAGTCCCGCTGGACCTTTAAGAAAAAAATACGCCTTGCCAAAGACTGGTTTTTTTCAACCTCTTCTTTCCCTATAAAATTCATAACCTTCTTAGGCGTAAGTATTTCCATTTTGTCCTTTGGTCTTATCATTTTTTACCTCTACATCAAATTACTCGGAAATCCGGATTATTGGAAAGTCGGAGTACAGGGATGGATCAGTATTGTGATTCTTATTTCCTTTTTTTCGGGTCTTATTCTTCTCAGCCTGGGTATTATTGCTGAGTACATTTGGAGAATTTACGAGGAAGTGAAAAACCGTCCCGGATACATCATAAAACAAAAAGAAAAATCTAATTAGTCCTTCCTAACCGTTTTCAAGCTCAGTAAATTCATGGCATTGATGCCCAGTCCTTTTACATTATGTCTTACGAGCCGTATTACCTCATCGTAATACAAAGGAATACACGGGGCATCTTCTACAATTAAACTGTCCATGCGGTTGAAGAGCTGTTTTCGGATTTGCTCATCCTTTACGAACAAGGCCTCTTCGTAGTACTTATCAAATAAAGCATTTTTGTACCTGAAGAAGTTCACACCCTCCGGCGTAAAATTTTTACTGTAAAACAAACTCATAAAGTTCTCATCATCAGCATAATCGCAAAACCACGACTTCTTAAAAAGCAGGTATTCACCATTATTCACCGCCTGCCTAAGAATAGACGTTTTTTCTACACTGATGTTCGCAGGTATGTTGTTTTCGGCCAACTGCGACTGAATAAATTCAGCTTGTTCCTTATAGCTGTCCGTAATGTGTATCGTTAGCTCCGGAAGTCCTTTTCCGCCGGGATAACCAGCTTCCCGCAACAGTGTCTTTACCTTGTCAGGATCATAAGAATACCCTTTCACCACTTTGGGATTGTAACTTTTTGACCCCTTTGGGATAAAACCCGCCAGCGCTGGGGTTCCAATTTTATTTCTCAAAAAGCGAACCAACTTTTCCCTGTCAAAGGCGTGGTTGACTGCTTTTCTGATTTTTTTTAAAGCCAGGGGTGATTGTTTCACCACAGTCAAATTGGTGTCTACAAGTATGCCAATGTAATCTGTTTTGAGAAAAGTATGTTTTTGCAGAAAAAACTTCGATTGGTAAAGCTCCCTCAAATCCCCTTCCTTATCCAGAACTTCATTGATGTTAAACGCATCTGCCCCACTCAGCATATCAAATTTCCCGTTAAGCAATTCCATAAAGGCCGTTTCCCGGTCGCGTATAAATGAAACTGTTACGGCATCCAGATAAGGCAATCGCCTGCCTTCAGCGTCTTTTTCAAAGTAGTTTTCATTCTTCAACAACACCAGTTTAGTGCCTTCCTCCCAATGTTTAAAACGAAATGGCCCTGTACCCACTGGGTGTTTTCTAAAATTATCACCATAGCGTTCCACGGCTTCACGCGGAATAACACTGAAATACTTCATGCTCAACAAACTTAAAAATGCGTTGAAGGGTTTTGATAATCTTAATTCAAGTGTTGAATCATTGAGTGCCACCATGCCCGTTTTTTCGCCTTGCCTTCCCTGTTCAAAATGAGTCATTAAAGACAGTGCGCTGCTTACCTTACTGTCGTATAATCTCGAAAAACTAAACACAAAATCATTGGCCACAACCTTCCTGCCATTGCCGTTAACAAAACACGTGTCATCATGGAAATATACATCCCCTCTCAAACTGAATATATATCGCAAGCCATCCTCGCTGGTGCTATATGTTTTTGCGATACAAGGCACCACGTTCAAACTATCGTCGAGCTGAACCAAACCAGTGAACAATTGGTTAACCGGCCAAATATTCTCAAAATTACCTGCTGCCGCCGGATCCAGAGAACTTAAACCATTCATCTCGTTATAATTGAAAACGCTGCGAGAATCTATAGATTGCTCATGGTTGGTACATGAGCAAAAAAAGAAAAAAAGTGCAGGGAAAAAAAAACAAAACCGCAGCATGCGCAAAGATGGCTTTTTAAGGATAGAATCGGAAAAATTGTGGAATTCAATTATGCACAGAGGCATGTGAAGACACTATGGAGTCAGTGGCTCCTTTTCTTGTTTACCTGCCGCATCAAACAGAAAGCTAAGGGTGATTCTCCAGGTTCTTTGCAGAGGGTTCTGCAGTGAGGTTGGAATAAGGTAAGAACCGTCTACATTAATGACTTTAAAGCGGAAGCCCATTCCAAAGGTGAAATATTGACGGGCTCCTTTGGTTTTAGATTCATAAAAATACCCTCCACGAACCGAAAAAATGTTGTTATAACAATACTCCATTCCGGTTGCAATGCTTATTTCCTGCATTTCTTCTTTAAATCCTCCGGGAGCATCATAAAAGGATTGAATCATCCCTTGACCAACCGGAACATTAGGGTCCATACCAGCGGCAATCACAGGTTCACCGGTGGCCGGATCGGTGGCAAGCACGGGTTTTCCTCCTATCGTGTCATATTTATACACCGGCGGCGTTGGCACCAAGAGCTTATTTAAATCCAGGTAAACACCAAACGTGTTATAATCATCCAAATCGGTTTTTAATCCTCCGCCTAACCTTAGGTTTGTAGGAATAAAGTTTTCATCATTAGAATATTTTATTTTCGCTCCAACATTGGTAATGGCCAAACCGGCTGATGCCACTGCTTTTTTATCTCCTAGCTTAAACTTATCACTAAGGTAATACATCGAGAGATCAACGGCCACAGTACTTGCGGCGTTGCCTGAGCTGCCATTAAAATAAACCTTACTTATTCCAGAATTCACATACCTGGCAGCAATGCCAAGAGCAAATGTTTTTGATAGCTTTTGCGAAAAAGCTAAATCAATAGCAAATTCATTGGGTTTGTAATCGCTGGTTTTAACACCCTGAGAATTGGTTAATTCAATGTTACCCAAACTAAAATACCTTAGCGAACCGCCAACAGTTTGTCGGGAATTGATTTTTGCATAACCCGCAAGGTAGGATATGTTAATATCGGGCACCAAATGCCTCAACCAGGGCGTTACGGTAAACCCAACACCATATTGCTTTTCAGCAAAAGCCAACTTACTTCCATTCCAATGAATGGAGTTAACATCCGTTTCTGTTGCTGCACCGGCATCACCCATCGCACCCTGTTTGCTATCCGGACTAATCATAAGAAATGGTACCGCAGTGGTGATGGCATTCACACCTCCATTTAAGGAAGCGCCAGAGTTGCCTACAGTCTGTCCTATAAGCACTGAACTTAAACAAATTGAGCTTGCAGCAAATATCGTTTTCCTTGTAAACATAGTTTGTTTGTCTCCTTCTCCGGCAAAACCTGAACGGCAAATTTACTAATTTAGTATAACCAATTTTTCAATTTTTTCTGCCTTTTTATTATCAGAGGTGGTAATGGATAGCCTGTAAACGTATACTCCCCTGGCCAGTTTATCACCAAAATCATCGCGCCCATCCCAATCAATGCCTTCAGCCCTGAAACCCTCACATTGCAGACTTTTTTGGATAGTTTTCACCTGTTTGCCACTAATCGTGTAAATCTGAAGTGAAACTTTCAGAGGATTGCAGGCTTGATTGTGCTCAAAGAAAAACTTGGTTTTTGTGCTGAATGGATTAGGATAATTTAACACATTTTTTAAGGCCAATTCGGCACTTTCCGCCACAACAAATTCAACTGAGGCCATACTCGAATTATTTTGGATATCCCAAACTTTAAAATTCAGTTGATAATCACCGGTACTCAATTTATCAAACGGGTATCTAACCCTGCCACTTTGATAACTATTTAAAGCGGCTTCATAATAATCATTCAAGATAATTGGTTTGCTTCCTGCTTTGTTTAAAACCGCTGTAATGTCGTGGCCAAACGAAGTTCCAAGCGTGTTTATACCACTTGAATCAATAAGGTCGGCATAAAACAATGGTGTTTCATTCGTAATGCTGCCACTTACAAAATTTTTATCGTTCATGTATAAATTTATTTGAGGACCCTCACTATCGGGAATAGTGTTGCCGGAAGCGCCACCAACAACCAATTGATTGTAATACCCATTGGCATCCGTAACGCCATTTGTGGCGTAATAGGTTATTTTTCCTGGTCCATATGCAAAACTTATGTCTTTAGGCACCAGAAAGGTGAATGAAAACTCCCCGTTGGTCACTTGCGTCTTACCACGAAATAATGTATTGCGTTGAAGTTTATATTTAAAGGGGTTACCTTCAAACCCGGAGTAGGAATCAGGATCGTTAAGCAAACAGGTTACATCCTGTTCTTTGTCAAAAACCGTTGAATACACCACGCCATTAAAAGTATTGAGTTTATTGCCAAGGGTATCTGAAATAACACCGCTTACCGTAATTTTAGCAAGAGCCCCTAAAGTGTCAATTTTGGTTATTGTAACCGATTGATTATTTACTGCTGCAGTTGAAACTTTGTTTTCCGGGTAAGCCAGTGTTAATGCAGGGTCGCCCAATAAATGAAAATTAGCGTAATAGTATCTTTGCCCTCCAAGAGCCGGCGATGCTTTTGTCATTTTAATCACATCGCCAAGCGTCGGCCGTTTACCATTGCTCAACTTATTAAAGAGCTTATCCATCACCACACTGTTCAGTAAATCGTTGGTGGAAGAATAGGCCAATCGACAGGTGGTTAACAAAGCAATGGCGGCCCCTGACGGGTTGGTTAAACACAATTCCCCGGCAGACGTACGCCCCGGATCGTCGTATCGGCTGAATTCGCATGTTGCAGTAATAAACAATGGCAGTTTATTAAAATTATCCATACTGTTTATGGCCGCAATGTCCAATATGCGTTCAGCGGTTAATCCCATTTCCCCGCCATGCCCTGTGTAGTTGAAAAGCAAAACGCCTTTTCTTATTTTTCTCATCAAATCTTGTTCCGCATCAGGGTAACGTTGCCCGCTGGGAGTGCTAATGCGTTGGTAAGCGTCAATGTAAATCTTGTCTGTGTTATAGGTTTCGTTAATGTTGGACACGATATTTGTTAGATTGTCCGCCCCTTTCATGTGCACTGAACCGTCTCCGTCATCGGCCAAAAACAAAAGGTTATTTCTCCAGTCACCCATCGGACTTTCGTTTCCTGCGCAATTGAGCGGATCTTGCTGACTAACCTGAAAATTTGGTTCTTTCTTATAATAATTTTCGATTTTAGAAATTACGGCATTTACCTCAGCACTTGATTTACAGGTGAATCTGCCTATCCCCACATCAACAACGCCATACCCTTCAGCATTTGCTCCTTCCAGAGGATCCATCAAGCCATAGAAATCATCGGTAGCCAACGTTGAAGTGGAAGAAAGCGACTCTATGGATTGATAGGTAGGAATAAAATTTGAGTTGTTTACAGTACTTCTAACCATGTTGTTGAAAGAACCATCCCCCATCAATAAAACATATTTCAGCGGTCGAGGCACAGTAAGTGAATTGCCTCTGGTGTATAACATCCTAATGAAATCGCGTATGGCCGAAATGTCCTGTTTTCCGCTTGAAAACTCATTATAAATTTCCTGAACCGTTACAACTGCAGTAGAGTAGCCTTCCTGAGTAGCATGAAAGGCAGCAAGTCGATTGGCTTGACTCAGAAAACTGGGATGGGTAATGATCAAATAATCGGCCTGACTTATGCTGTGTAAATTTTGGTTCTCTGTTTTACCAATTGCCTTCGGAAGAAAATAATCGTTTTCCGGAGCCAGACAGTATTCATTCGCGCTGTCTGCATTGGCGACAAACCTCAGCGTATTTCCGCTCTGAGAATATTGCTGAATGTAGGCATTTAAAGGATCGGTCACATTCCATAATTGAGGTAAGGTAGTTTGTGTTTTTTGCATAGTGAACTCACAAATTTTTCCCGGACCGGAAACTCTGCTGTCTCTGAACTGAAATTGTTTTGAACCAACTCTGATGTTACGTCTGGCATTAACCGTTAATTTATCGAGATAGCCCAAACTTCTGGCTGTAAGTTTTTGGATTTGTATGTTAATCCCATTGGCATCTGTATTTAATCCTTTTATTTTTCCCGAAGCCGGAGTGGCATAATCTGCATAAGTGGCCCCAACGTTTAGTGATGGTGTGGTAACAATTCGTTGTATCCCGTTTCCGCTCATGAGAAACTGCGTTGTATCGGTATGAATGGCCACCACGCTATAACCTGCACGAATGGTATCGCCAACCACAAAATCTCCGTCGTTCCAGCCAAACGTGTATGAGGTTGTAACATCAAAAAACTCTCCGTAGAAATCTCTGCCTGATTTGCCAAAATTGTAACGGTTGTCTTCATGAAAACCATAAAAGTCATAGGTGCTGGTAAATGCATTCGGGGTAAGTGAAGAAGACGCCTTATTTATCACTCTTTTTCCGGCAGAACCGTCTACCGTTAAAAAATAAAAACTGCTGTCGCTGTACAAGCTTTTGGTTACTTCATAAGTCAACGCATTTGCAGGAGATTGTTTTTTCCACTCCTCGGTGCCCGTTGCATAAAAAAGCAGATAATCCTTATCATCAAACACACCATCGTTTTCTCCATCAATGTATATGGCGTTTTCTTCAAGGTCATCGTAACGAAAAAGCCCATTGCGTTCCGGTAGCATTTTGCCTCCGTTACCATACACATGTATGTTTCTTGGATCAACTCCATTTAAGTCTATACCCAGCTTCTCAACAAAATTTTTATCCATTTTATACAGACCTGTTTTTGTAACTCCTATTTTATACCAATCTCCTGTTGCCAGAACTGATTGGCTTTTAAACGCTGAACTTTTTTTGAAAGCTTCTGAATTTGCACTTTGCGTTACCTGCCAGACAATCTCGTAGTCTAACAATTCTTCTATCTGGTTAAACTGATTGAATCGGAATGGAAGTAATTGGTGAAAATTTAGGTTTTCATTGCCGCTTAAGCTTGCTATTTTCTCTAGACTGAACTCTTTTTTTAAATAGATGCCAAAGTATTTCCTGATAACCGAAGCATGGGGTTCATTTACCACGCTGGCTTTTCGGATGATTAGCCCGGCTTTTGCCTCCTGGTCATAAGATGTAGTTTTAGAAACAACCAGAAATGGCAGATTTTTTCTCAAAGCATCGTAGTGAGCGCCACTGTATTCTACTTTTAAAAAACTGGTATCGGCCGATGAGGAACGGATAATAAAGGATGGCTTTGCCTCATTCTGTGAAGCTGAAATGCGGTCGGTGTTTATTTGAGCAAATAAAATGTTTGCCTGAAAAACTACAACGATGTGAAAAAAGGGAAATTTCAAAAAATTCATGGTCCGTCTATGAATTGGGAAAAGTTACGACTAATAAACGAGGCTCTATCTAAAATATTGTCGATTTTTTTTGTTTTTAAAAATGTATCTCTATATTTGTCAAAATAGGCCACGATATTACGTACATATGAAGCAACGCGTTCTGCTCCTAATACTAGTTTTTCTTTCCATTCTCTCCGATGTAAGAGCGCAAGACCCGCAATTTACGCAGTTTTACGCTAATCCGCTTTACCTTAATCCCGCATTTGCCGGAACAGCCCGCTGTCCGCGAATATGTATGAACTACCGTAACCAATGGCCCAACCTTTCGGGCAGATACGTAACGTATTCTGCTTCTTATGACATGCACGTAAACGCACTGGGTGGTGGCATTGGAGCCCTTGTTATGACGGATGATCAGGCCATTGGAACACTAAAAACAACCAATGCCAGCTTAATTTATTCGTTTCTGGCTCCGGTTACCCGTGAATTTTCACTGAAATTTGCTTTACAGGCCACTTACCTTCAAAAATCCCTGGACGTATCCTCATTAAATTTTGGGGATATGATTGACCCTCGCAGAGGGTTTGTTTGGAACACAAGTGAAGCCATACCTCAAAACACAAAGGTGGCAGCCGATTTTTCGGCAGGTATGCTTGGCTACAGTAAAAATTATTTTGTAGGGTTTGCGGCACACCACATCAATCAACCTGACGAGGGTATGCTTGGCACATCACGTTTACCCGTTAAAATTACGGCACATGGTGGAGCCATAATTCCTCTGGAAAAAGGAAATGAAAGTTACCTATCCCCTAACATACTTTTTCAGCAACAACAAAATTTTACTCAGTTAAACATCGGCTTATATTATAAAAAAGGCGCCTTTGTGGCCGGTTTATGGTACCGTAACTCTGACGCCGTAATGGCCTTAATTGGTCTACAAACTGACAACTTTAAGTTTGGCTATAGTTACGATGTTACTGTATCTCAGGGATTAGCAGGCAATACTGCGGGATCACATGAAATTTCTGCTCAAATCCAATTTGAGTGCAAATCCAAGAAAAAGAGGTACAGAACTATTTCATGTCCATCTTTTTAACTATTTTTGTAACCTTTTACAATATATACCGTTACAGCCTTAATCATCTCATGAAAATGAAAATAAAAGCCATAAAAAGCACCAAAACCCTTGCATTTGTACTGGCTGTTGTACTTGTTTCCTGTTCACAGGAAAGATCACCGGTAACTGGTTGGGCCTATAACGACCCATCCAATGGAGGATTTGAAAAACCCCCTTATGAAGAACAGGAAACTGGTCCCGGACTGGTTCTCATTGAAGGCGGAACCTTCACCATGGGTCGTGCTGAACACGATGTGACCTATGAATGGAATAACGTTCCTCGCAGGGTAACCGTATCGTCCTATTATATTGATGAAACTGAAGTAAGCAATTTCGCTTATCTTGAATATTTATATTGGACTCAAAGGGTGTTTGGACCAACATTTCCTGAAATTTACTACAAAGCCTTGCCCGACACCTTGGTTTGGAGAGAAAAACTGGCTTACAACGAGCCATATGTGGAATATTATCTTCGTCACCCGGCCTACCGTGATTATCCTGTAGTTGGTGTTAACTGGCTGCAAGCCAATGATTTTTGTGCCTGGCGCACCGACAGGGTAAACGAGTTTATCCTTATCCGTGAAGGTTTGTTAGATCACACACCATCACCTACGGATCAAGATTATTTCAGCACAGAGGCCTATTTAGCCGGCAAATGGCAAGGGCAATTAAAAAATAAACTGCCTTCGTTTGATGGCCAAAACCCAGAACGTGAAGTGAGAATGGAGGATGGTATTTTCCTTCCAAAATACCGCTTACCAACAGAAGCTGAGTGGGAATACGCGGCTTATGGTTTAATTGGTAATACCATTGGAGAGCGCATTACCGACCGCAGAATTTATCCATGGAATGGTCACGGTGTTCGTAATTCATCCGATTCTTATTTAGGACAAATCAATGCCAACTTCGTAAGGGGTGCCGGTGATTACATGGGTACAGCAGGGTTTTTAAATGATAATGCCGACGTTACAGCGCCCGTTTACAGTTACTGGCCAAACGATTATGGTCTTTATAATATGTCAGGCAACGTGTGCGAATGGGTAATGGATGTTTATCGTCCAAACACGGTAACCGATGCCGATGAGTTTCGCCCTTTCCGTGGTAACGTGTTCACCACACAAGTGCGTGACTCAACAACCTTAGTAGGCGGCTACGGCGGAGAAATTGTTACCAATACAGACGGCCCTATCTGGCAAAAATTTAAGCACAAGGTAAACGTTCCCGGCACACATGGAACAACTGCAGATGATCCTGTTGAAGTTACTGACAGTGTATTTGCTATCTTATCTTCAGACCCGCAAGAGAATAATAATGCTACACCTGAAGGTAAATCCGATATCCCAGGCCGAGTGCAATGGAGACAAGTTTCAAGCGCCTTTTCAACAGATAATCTCGATGAGCGCAGAAATTATAAAACAGCAGATTACATCAATTACCTTGATGGGGATGTGATGTCAAGTATATATTACGATCAGGGTGAAGCAGCTTATGAAGACAAATCAGGAAAAATGATGTACGAGTACGCTAAAACCTCTTTAATCAATGATAAATCCAGAGTGTTTAAAGGTGGTAGCTGGAGAGACCGTGCCTACTATCTTAATCCCGGTGTAAGAAGGTATTTGGACCAAAGACAAAGCAATGCATGGTTAGGCTTCCGATGTGCCATGACCCGCGTGGGCAGTCCTGTTGGGTTGGGAGGAAGATAATATTCTGTTAATAACTTCAGAAGAGCCCCGATGATAATACACCGGGGCTCTTTTATTTTGCGGTATGCCACAATACACAAGTATTCAAAAATTGTATGATTATTTCCAGGAGTCAGATTTTAAAATCTGCACCGATACACGGAAGTTAGAGCCCGGAGCGTTATTTGTTTGTTTAAAAGGAGAGAATTTTAACGCGAATCAGTTTGCAGCCACAGCAATTGAATCAGGATGCCGTTATGCCATAGTGGATGAAGAGCAATACATCAGCCACCCTAACATTAAATTCGTTGACAATACCCTTTCAGCCCTGCAAAATCTAGCCAATTACCACCGCAATCAATTTAAATTACCTGTATTAGCCATTACTGGAAGTAATGGTAAAACCACTAATAAAGAGTTGATTCATGCCGTGCTTGAAAAAAAATACAAAACGCTTGCAACAATTGGCAATCTGAACAATCACATTGGCGTTCCACTCACCCTTTTACGATTAAGAAAGGAACATGAGTTTTTAATTGTTGAAATGGGCGCCAATCACCAGGGAGAAATTGCCGCATTGTGCAGTATAGCTGAACCTGATTACGGATTGATTACCAACATTGGTAAGGCCCATCTGGAAGGTTTTGGTGGCTTAGAAGGGGTAATTAAAGGTAAAAGCGAAATGTACCATTACATTCGCAAAAAAAAAGGCAAAGTGTTTGTGAATGGAGATGATACCTTGTTACTTAGCCTCACCCATGACCTGGAACGCATTACCTATGGAACTGAGCCGCACAATACCCTTGTTGGCAGAGAAATTCAAAATTCAGAAACTCTTGCTTTTGCCTATAAAATTGGTCAAGAAGGGAAAGAAACCAAAAACCTGCATACGCATTTGATTGGCAGTTATAACCTCCCCAATTTTTTAGCAGCTGCTTGCATCGGGCATTATTTTTCCGTGAAGGAAAAAGACATTTGTGAGGCCTTGAAAAACTACACTCCAAACATGAACCGCTCTCAATTGGTGCAAACCAAAAAAAATAAAATTGTTTTAGATGCATATAATGCCAACCCAAACAGTATGCAGTTGGCCATAGAAAATTTCGCTAAATTGCCGGCAGAACGTAAACTTGTGTTATTGGGAGATATGTTTGAACTTGGCGCTCAGAGCAGGGAAGAGCATCTTAAGCTAATTGAATTGTTGCAAAAAAATAAGATAGAAAATGCTGTACTGGTTGGTGCGTCTTTTTTTGCCCTTGAAACTAAACCCTATCTGAAATTTCAAACCACCAGTGAATGCAAAACCTATTTGCAAAAGGCCAGTATAGAAAATTATACTATCCTCATTAAAGGATCAAGAGGAATGAAAATGGAAGTACTACTAGAGGTGTTGTAAAGATGAAGCCAAAGAAAAAAAACAGACTGATCACTTTCATTCTTCTTTCCATGATGCTGGGCATTCTGGTTGGATTTTTTGTCAACCTTTCCATCACTAACAACAGTTTTAAGTTGGCTCCCACCCAGCTTGATGGCATTACCAACCCTATAGTAAAAAAAGCGGTCACTGAGCAATTGCAGGCCTATGAAGCAGCTTGTTTTAAACAAGCCAAAAAAGAGGTGGCCTCTGATTTTTCAATCCTGAGCGATATCTTTCTTCACCTTATTAAAATGATTATTGCCCCCTTGGTGTTGGCGGTATTGGTGCTTGGCGTAGCAAAAGTGGGCGATATTAAAAGTGTGGGCAGGATAGGTTTAAAAACTCTCCTCTACTTTACCATGGCCACACTTATAGCGCTTGCCATTGGTCTTGCTTTGGTGAACCTGTTTGAACCGGGCAAGGTGATGCACCTTGAACCACCTGATGCAGGTATCAATACGGGAATACAAACAACAAAACAAACCTCTCAAAATTTTATTGACCATGTAATTCCTGAAAGTTTATTCCGATCTATGGCAGCAAACGACATTCTGCCAATTGTTGTATTCGCCATCTTTTTTGGCCTGGCAGCTGCCAGTATCGGCAATAGCGGCAAACCCATTATCGCCGCATTCGACAGTTTAAGTCAAGTGATGTTTAAGGTAACGCATTATGTGATGAACTTTGCACCCCTAGGGGTATTTGGAGCCCTTGCTTCAGTAATTATTCAGCAAGGACTAGATGTATTGAGCGGTTACCTCTATTTGATTTTTTGCTTTTTTCTGGGTTTGGTATTTTTTATCAGCGTGGTTTTGGGTTTAATTTGTTTTTTATCCGGCATACATTTTATTCGTTTGTTAAAAGACATCCGCGAACCTATTCTTCTGGCCTTCAGTACCTCCAGCAGTGAAAGCGCCATGCCAAAAACCATTGAAGCACTTGAGCAGCATGGTATAAGCAACCGTATTGTAAGTTTTGTTTTGCCAATGGGATACTCGTTTAATCTCGATGGAAGCATCATGTACATGACCTTTGCAACCTTATTTATCGCCCAATGTTATGGTATTGAGATTGGGCCTGGCGACCAGATTAAAATGATGTTGGTTTTGCTCATTACCAGTAAAGGCATGGCCGGAGTACCAAGAGCATCGCTTGTGGTTATAGCCGGCATGTTAAGTATGTTTAAAATACCCGGAGAAGGTCTGTTGTTGTTGCTTGCAGTAGACCAGATTTTAGATATGGGTCGGAGCGCTACCAACGTTATTGGCAACGCTGTAGCCAGCGCCGTTGTTGCCCGTTGGGAGGGAGAAAAGTTCTGAAAACAGATTGTGTAAATTCTTCTGACAAGAGCAATATCCCCCAAATAAATACTAAATTTGCGGCTCAAATTTTTATACCGTGGATAAAAAATCATTGATTGGTTTGGGACTTATTGCTGCTATACTTGGCATCTGGTTATACGCCAGCGGACCCACCCCTGAGCAAATAGCAAGAAACAAACAAATCAGAGACTCCGTTCTGCTCGTTCAAAAAAAAGCGCAATTAGACGAAGCTGCCAAAATTGCTCTTGAACAACCCAAAGCCGATACCCTGCGTGCGGCGATTGTTCCATCCGATTCGCTTTTACAAGTTGAACTTAATAACCAATACAAAGACTTTGCACCGGCCTTAAAAGGAAAAAAAGAATACTATACCCTTGAAAACAGGCAAATAAAAGCTACCGTTTCCAATAAAGGCGGTCAAATTATCAAAGTAGAGCTCAAGGATTACAAGCGTTACGGCGGCACCCAACCTTTGGTTTTATTTGAAGAAGACTCAACACGTTTTGCCTTAAGTTTAAATGCCTACGATCGCTCAAGAATTTTCCATACCGATAGTTTTTATTTCACACCCGTTAAACAAAATGACAAGGAATTGGTGATGAGGCTTCAAACGTCAAAACCCGGTGCTCACATCGATTTTGTTTATCAATTGAAAGAAGATGGTTATATGCTTGAATCGGAAATTCGTTTCAGTGGCATGCAAAATATTATTTCTCAAACAGAGGATCAATTGCAATTAACCTGGAGCATGGTATTTCCCGGTCAGGAAAAACACATTGAAAAAGAAAAAGCAGCAGCTACCATCTATTTTAAGCAAGAAATCAATAGTCCTGATTACCTAAATCCCCGCAATGAAGAAGCTGAAGAAAAAGAACTCAATGAAGCCGACATCAAATGGGTAGCATTTAAACAACAATTTTTTAACTCAAGCATCATTGCTAAGCAAGTGTTTGCTAAAGCAGGGAGTTTGGTGAAACTATCACCGCGGGCCGAATCCGGTGAACATGTAAAAGCGGTTAAGGCCGAACTGGGTGTTCCTTTCCTGCACCAGCCCAACGAAACATTTGCCATGCAATTTTATTTTGGACCAAATCACTACCCTACCCTCAAAAACTATGGTTTAGAGCTTGAAAACATAATCCCAACGGGTTGGAGCGTGTTCAGCTACATCAATAAATGGCTGGTGATTCCTTTGTTTAATGCCAATATCCTTAACCCACTGGGCATGGGCATCATCATCCTTATTCTTACCTTAATCGTAAAGGTTATTTTATTGCCAATTGCTTATAAAACCTACATGAGCGGGGCAAAAATGCGGGTTTTAAAGCCGGAAACTGACGCATTGAATGAGAAGTTTGGTAAAAATGCCGACCCAATGAAAAAACAGCAGGAAACCATGGCGCTTTACCGTAAAGCCGGAGTAAATCCGCTGTCTGGTTGTATACCGCTATTGTTGCAATTCCCCATACTCATAGCCTTGTTTGCCTTTATTCCGGATTCCTTTGAATTACGTCAACAGGCATTTCTTTGGGCCGATGACTTAAGTACTTACGACAGCGTTTGGACCTTTGGCCAAATTCCTTTCATCAGCTGGGCCTATGGTGATCACGTAAGTTTGTTTGCCGGACTTATGTTTGTTAGTACCATTGTTTATACCTACATGAATAGCAGTTTAATGCCACAGCAAGGCAGTGCACAAATGCCCGGCATGAAATTTATGATGTATTTTATGCCGGTTATCTTTTTGGCCGTGATGAACAGTTATGCTGCCGGATTAAGCTGGTACTATTTCCTGGCCAACATGTTCACTTTCTTGCAAAATTTTATCATCAAAAAGATTGTAAGTGATGATAAAATCAGAGCACAACTGGTTGCCAACATGAAAAAACCAATTAAAGTGTCAGGCTTTCAGAAACGCCTGGCCGAAATGGCCAAACAACGGGAACAAAGTCTGAAAAAGCGCTAAAAAGCAATTTTTAGTATTTTTTCACAAGCATTGAAATGTTAAATTCTTTGGGTTCTGTTGTGTTTGAATTACCTTAGTGGCGTTTTGAGGAAAAACAAATCCATAAAATTACTGAGCAGTACGCTCCTTATTCTGCTTACGGCATGGATTGCATTACCTAAAGTGTATGTGCATGAGTTGTTTCATCACAACCATGAATTGGTAAAAAGTACCGATAAGACCAGCATTCAATCGGAACAATCAACCGAAGATTGTGAATTTGAAAAGTACAACAAGCCGGTTTATTTCCATATTTTTACCTTTATCAGCAAACTGGTTCCCGTTAAACCCGTTAATTCTCTCGAAATTTCCGAAAAAAATCTACGCCTGCCCGGCGTTTCCTTGCTCATCTCCCTTCTACGGGCACCTCCTGTAACTGAGTAAACACTCGGTTAGTCAATTTAATTCCCTTCATTTTATCTCATTGAACATTTGCCATGTTTAAAAAACTAGCACTTGTATATATTCTAATTCATGCGTTTTATCTTTTCAACGCACAGAATTGTAATCTCCGCTTAGAGGGGATTGTTCGTGATGAAGATAATTCAGAAAGTTTGGCGTTTTCAATCGTTAAACTGCTTTCGCCCGAGAAAATTCTTCAATGCAACCAGCACGGTCACTTTACAATAGAAAATTTATGTGCGGGTAATTACAAATTGCTTGTTCAACACCTTGGCTGCAGAGATACGGTGTTTGAATTTGTCCTAAAAAAATCTCGACAAATGGTATTTAAACTTCCCCACAGTCAAAATGAACTTCAATCTATTGACATCATCACCAAACACGAGGAACTGAAGTTCACGCAAAGCGCACAAGAACTTGATACCAAAATGATGGATAAAAGCAGGGGTTTAAGTTTGGGCGATCAGCTAAAACAGCTCAATGGCGTTAGTACTTTTAACACAGGACCTTCTATTTCAAAGCCAATGATTAATGGTATGCAAGGCTACCGCATCCTCATTCTGAATAATGGCATTCGTCTTGAAGGGCAGCAATGGGGAAGCGACCATGCCCCGGAAATCGACCCCTTTATCGCAAACAAAATCAGTCTCATCAGAGGCGCTTCCTCTGTGCGTTATGGCAGTGATGCCATTGGTGGCATTGTTTTAATAGATTCCGGGGAATTGCCGGATACCGCCTCTGTTACAGGAGAATTTAATTTAAGCGGATTCAGCAATGGAAAAGGCGGAGCGGGTTCCCTGCAATTACAAGGCTACTTTGACAACGTAAAAAACCTGAGCTGGAGAGTTCAGGGCAGCATGAAAAAAACGGGTAATTTAAAAACACCCGAGTATTATTTAAAAAATACCGGCCTTGAGGAATTTAATTTTTCTTACGCCCTCGAATACCATATCCGACAAGTGGGGTTTAAAGTGTTTTACTCTCAGTTCAACTCTCGTATTGGTATTTTCAGCAATGCACACGTTGGTAATCTTACCGATTTGCAAGCTGCATTTAACCGAAACAAACCATTGGACAGCCTTGCCGGATTTTCTTATTCCATCGACAGGCCTTATCAGAATATAGAGCACGAAATGTTGAAGATAAGCAGCGACATTCATACCGGGCAGCGTTCAAGGGTATTTCTGAATTATGCCTTGCAATACAACATTCGTGAAGAATATGATAAACATCGTCCTAAAAACGACTCCATTGCTGCCCTTAATTTACCTGAGGCAGAATACAGGTTAAACACCAATGCAGCAGAGTTAATTTGGGAACACGATTACATCAGAGGACTTAGAGGAAAATTTGGCGTTCAGGCGCAGGTTCAGGAAAATCGGTATTTTCAACGCTTTTTTATTCCCAATTATAACGCATACACCTGGGGCATTTTTGGTATTGAACGCTGGATGTTATCTCATTTCGAATTTGAAGCCGGGGCCCGTTACGATTATAAACACCTGCAATCCTTTTTTTACGAAGGCAATCAACTCCTTGAACCCATCCGCACTTTTGATTATGGCAGTTTTAACTTAGGCGGTATTTACAAACCTCATTCCGGCATACGTATCAATCTGAACATTTCAAGCGGATGGAGGGCTCCTTCTGTAAATGAATTATACAGCAATGGCTTGCACCACGGTGTTGGGGCCATTGAACGTGGTAATAAAAATCTACTCACCGAAAAAAGTCTCAGCGCCATCAGCACAATTCAATATTCACGCAAAAAAATTGATGTGGAACTGAGTGCCTACACCTACACCTTTAAAAACTTCATATACTATCAACCAACAGGAAAGCCGGAACTCACCATTCGTGGTGCATTTCCGGTTTTTAATTATTTACAAAACAACGCCAACATTAGTGGAGGGGACGCCACCATGCTCTATAACGTAACCCATTGGCTTCAATTAAAGTTAACGGGCATGGTGGTTCGCGGCAGAAATACTGATTTGAAACAAGACCTGCTTTATATGCCTGCCGACCGATTACAGTTTTTTGTTCAATTCAAACCAAAGGACAGAAAAACGGTGAAAGACATTTATCTGGAGCCCAATCTGCTTTATGTGGCGAAACAAACCAGGGTGCAACCAAACGTAGATTATGCCGAGCCACCTGAAGCCTACTTACTTTTCGGATTAAATGCTGGAAGCACCTTTGTTTGGCACAAACAGGTTTTGATTGTGAATTTTGCTATTGTTAATGCCGCCAACACCATTTACAGAGATTACCTCGACCGTTTCAGGTATTACAACGATGCTCTTGGGGTGAATTACACGCTTCGCATACGAATACCATTCACACTATATGATAAAAAATAAACCTAAAAACAAAAAACCATGAAAAAAACAATTAAACAACTCGCCTTTGTGGCTCTAACCTCAGGTTTACTTGCGGTGTCTTGCAAAAAAGATGAAAAAACCAACCCGCCTTCACCGGCACCACCTCCACCGGCCAATGAGGAAGAATTAATTACCACATTTAAATTGTACCTAAGCGACGGTAATGACACAACTGTTTATATGTTCAAAGACCCGGATGGGGAAGGCGGTATTCCGGCATTCTACGGACCGGGTACAACAACGGCCTCCACGCAAAGTGATTCGGTAATTGTGTTAAAACCCAACACGTCGTATACTGCAACACTGTTGTTTTTAGACGAAAGCAAAACTGTTACTGACACCATTTCGCATGAAATTGAAGAAGAAGCCGATGAACACATGGTGTTTTTTAATCAAAGTAATCCTTCGGCTCTCCCAAATGCATCTGTAACCATTTCAGGAACGAACCTTGGTATAACGTATTTAGACAATGACGGGTCTACTCCTCCACTGCCACTTGGTTTGATTTCACAATGGCAAACAGGAAATGTAACAGGAAAAGCGCCGCTTACCATTGCTTTAAAACATCAGCCCGGATCAAAAAACGGAACCTATGCTCCGGGAGACACCGACATTTCAGTACTATTTAAGGTATTGATTAACTAAACACTCACAAATGAAAAACAGATAAGGTGAATGGTTTTACCTTATCTGTTTTTTATAATCATCCAGTTTTCAAGATCAGATTGACTAAGTTCATAATAATCCACTTTTTTTATCACAATAGAATTATCGAGATAATAGATGCGTGGCAATTGCGCAGAAGCCAGATGTACAAAGGTTTTGCCGAGACAAAAACTGTAGGGAATGTTCTCGGCTTTTGTGTCTTTAAGAAATTCCGAAAGTTTCTCTTTGCCTCCGTTAAGCACAAAATAAATGGAAAGCTCTGGATTACTGCGTTTAATTAGCCGGAATTTTTTTGCAGCAATGCGGCAATGCGGACAAGACAGACTTAAAAACGCCAGCACGTGCTTTCCCTCTCTTAATTCAATTTTTGGAACTTCTACTTTTGAAGTGTCTTCAGGATGATAAAGCAGATTTAATTCAAGAGGGTAATTAATTTTCTCTTGTAGATTATTAGAAGAATAGGTGTAATCGATAGGATTCACCACAAACGGCAATGCCACACAAGATAATCCTGAAAGTGACAAGAGCAATGCATTGTATTTAATTTGCCATCCAGCATAAAACTTATATACATAGGCTATGAGAACAAGCATCACCAGATTTTTTATGATAGCCTGCAAGGGTGACATTTTTATGTGTTCGCCAAAACAACCGCAATTCCCCTCGTTCCCACTTACAGCAATTTGAACAGAAAGATAAATTATAAAAAATAACAGAACCCCTGCAGCAAGGGGCAAACTAAAGGCTTTCAATTTATAATTGCTGATGAGAAGGCCCCCAATAAAAAATTCAAGTCCTATCATTAGCCGGGCCTCAATGGGTGCCGTGTACCAATTACCAATACCAATTTCTACAAAACTAAACTCAAATGTTTCAATTACCGGATACAATTTGGTATAGGCGGAATATAAAAACACCAAACCAAGTAGGATGGAAAAAAGTATAGCTGTTAATTTTAGAAAGGTTTTCAAAGAACTCAAAACTATTAAAATCTTTTATACGAGGGGCCGTCAGAAACAAAAAATCCCCTCATTCTGGGAGGGGATTTTTAATATTAAGAATTTTATTTATTTCACTTCTTCAAAATCAACATCAGTTACATTCTCGGTGTTTGCCTGACCGTTGTTTTGCTGAGCATTAGAGCCTGTATTGCCCGCTCCAGCATCAGGTTGACCCTGTGTGGCCTTGTACATATCTTCGCTGGCAGCAGACCATGCTGCGTTAATGGCGGTAAGGGCTGTAGCCACCTTTTCGAAGTTCTTAGCGGCATGCGCTGCTTTAAGTTCAGTTAAGGCACTTTCAATAGCCGTTTTCTTTTCTGCAGGAATTTTATCGCCGTATTCTTTCAATTGTTTCTCTGATTGAAAAACCATGGCATCTGCTTCATTCAGTTTCTCAACTTCCTCTTTGGCTTTTTTATCAGCTTCTGCGTTCATTTCAGCTTCGCGCTTCATGCGGTCAATTTCTTCCTGACTCAATCCGCTTTTCGCTTCAATGCGTATGTTGTGTGATTTGTTTGTGGCTTTATCTTTCGCACTTACGTTCAATATACCATTGGCATCTATGTCAAACGTTACTTCAATTTGAGGTACGCCTCTTTGTGCCGGTGGGATACCATCCAGGTTGAACTCGCCAAGCTTGCGGTTGTCGCGGGCCATCGGACGCTCTCCTTGATAAACAACTATCTGAACAGAAGGTTGGTTATCTGCGGCTGTACTAAAATCCTGAGATTTTTTGGTTGGAATGGTGGTATTTGATTCAATCAGCTTTGTAAATACACCGCCCATTGTTTCGATACCCAAAGAAAGTGGTGTTACGTCGAGCAACAACACATCTTTTACTTCACCGGTTAACACACCACCTTGAATTGCTGCTCCTAAGGCAACCACTTCGTCGGGATTTACACTTTTGTTTGGGGCCTTTCCGAAGAATTTTTCAACCGCAGCCTGAATAGCAGGAATACGGGTAGACCCTCCAACAAGAATAATTTCGTTGATATCGCTTGGGTTCAAACCTGCATTTTTAAGTGCTGAACGGCAAGGTTCAATGGTGCGTTGAATTAAGCTATCGGCCAAGGCTTCAAATTTTGCGCGGGTAAGGCTTTTCACCAGGTGTTTCGGCATACCATTCACCGGCATAATGTAAGGCAGGTTAATTTCCGTGGTGGTGGAATTCGATAACTCAATTTTCGCCTTTTCCGCAGCTTCTTTCAAACGCTGAAGGGCCATTGGATCCTGGCGCAAATCAAGACCTTCGTCTTTTTTAAACTCATCAGCCAACCAGTCAATAATCACCTGATCAAAATCGTCGCCTCCCAAGTGCGTATCACCATCGGTACTTTTCACCTCAAATACGCCATCCCCAAGTTCAAGAACTGAAACGTCGTGCGTACCGCCACCGCAGTCGAACACCACAATTTTCATTTCCTTGTTCTTTTTATCCATACCGTAAGCCAAAGCAGCAGCAGTAGGTTCGTTGATGATTCGTTTCACTTTTAATCCGGCCACTTCTCCGGCCTCTTTTGTGGCCTGACGCTGTGCGTCGTTAAAATATGCCGGAACGGTAATTACCGCTTCCGTAACTTCTGTACCAAGATAATCTTCGGCAGTTTTCTTCATTTTTTGAAGAATGATGGCTGAAATTTCCTGAGGAGTGTATTTCCTGTCGTCGATTTGAACTCTAGGTGTATTGTTATCTCCTTTTACCACTTGATAGGGCACACGAGAAATTTCTGATGTTACCTCATCGTAAGTATGACCCATAAATCGCTTTATGGAGTACACGGTCTTTTTTGGGTTGGTAATGGCCTGGCGCTTGGCCGGGTCGCCAACTTTTCTTTCGCCGCCTTCTACAAACGCTACAACGGATGGGGTAGTTCTTTTGCCTTCATTATTGGCAATCACAACCGGTTCGTTGCCTTCCATTACAGAAACACAGCTGTTTGTGGTTCCTAAATCTATTCCTATTATTTTTCCCATTTTAATATGTTTTACTCTCAATTCTCAATTTATATGCCAAATGGACTTTATCAAGCAATCCTGACATCCTGTCACTGCCTAAAGTAGTATATTGGATAAACTGTCGGAATTTGGGCCCTGAAACCCATGTGTTTGTCAGGTCATTTTATTGGCAACCGGGCAAAGCCAAAGCGGCATTGTAAAAATTATACTGGCAGGTGCTTGGATTGGTGGCAAAGCCTGAAATAAAAGGATTGGCAATGTTTTTTTGTACGTTAACGGAGTACCTGAACGTAAAAATGCCAATGGCTTTATTTTCTTTGAAATTACTATAAATGGGTTTGGTTTGATTGATGCTGAAGGAAGGTTTGGAGTATTCCAGGTAATCGAGATACTCCTGGGTGGAGGCGTAAACAAAATACTGAATTTTATACATTTTTCTGGCCAGAAAGAAGTTGGGGTCTTGTCTGCGACCAAGTTCAGAACCAACGGCATTAAAAACGTCTTGCCCTGTAAAGGTATAATTGATGAATTTAATACCTCCTACAGTGGAAACATCTGCATTGGTAAGGTTGTTGAAAGGGTAGTCAACATAATTGTAATTGTTAACGCCATTGCCAAGTGAGTCGTAATAATGCAACCGCATGGTCATGCTATAAATTTTTGGCCCCTGATCACTTAAGTTTGGTGTAAATTTAACGCTATACTTGATGTTCAAACCACTATAATCGATGTAATTGTCGGTGCCGGGATTGCTGCCGGGGGGTACAGGGTAATACAAAGGGACGAATGGATTATAACCGTAAACATTTGGCGGGCTCAAAGCATTTGTAACAGAGCTGAAGGTATTGCCGGTTTTTAAATTTTCTATGGTGAGGGTATAGGCTCCATTGGTAAGAAGTGTTTCGTGATTTACGTAAACCCTCTGTGTGGTGCTAAAAGCTCCGGGCTCTGTCTGAAGTATTGAATCTTTAAAGAGATACACCTTGCTAGATGAATGGATTAAGGTCACTTTCAACTCCCCTTCGGGATAATTCACAGAATCGGCCACCTGAGCCATAAGATTAGCATCGCCCTCTCCCAAAAAAATCTTGTTGATACGAATGATGTGGTTGTTACTTGAAACATCCAACACGGCATATACGCTTGGGATCTCACGGTAAGGTGCATTAAGTTCAAGTTTTTCTTTACATGACACTAAACACAGTAAACTTATGACTAATACAACTATACTTTTGAAGATTTTCATTACGATTCGTCAAAGATAGGCTAATTTCATGGTATGAATAAGGCTTTTATTTGAAGGTGCATTTCCTTGTATAAATTACCAAATCCGGGGTACAAATGGTTATAAAAGCTACGCTCATGAAACACCGAAATGAAATTACCCCCTGATTTCTTAATTTCCTTTGCCATTTCCGCAACTTCGGTCAAAACATCTTGTTTATTTTTTTTGTTGTGTATGGCATAGGCTCCATCCATTATACAAAATGGCATAAACACCAAGACTTCTTGTTTTTCATTGAAAAAATTAAAATAATGAAATGGATACGCTGTTCCGGCTCTAAATCCCGGCTCGTCAGAAAATCCCATACTAAAATCAACGTGAATGCCCGCCCGTATTAAGCGCATTGGTGTAGTTCGAATATCAAATATCAGATAGTGTTGCCGTGAAATATTTACTTTTTGTCCCAGATCATTTTCAAGAAAATTCAATTCTTTTTCAAGTTGATTCTTCCTATTGCTATAATAGGATGGGTGGAGTCCGATTGAAAGTGAAAACTTTTTTAATCTGCTAAAAACCGACAAAAATTCAGAGCTGCCGGGTCGTATGCCTCTATCGTAGCGTGTGCCATTTCGGTACAAAAAAAATAATATTAAAGGAATGCCTTCGTTTTCGCAGAATGCCGGAACCTCGTCGTACACATCAAATGGGTCTTTTTGTAAACCGCTCAATACATTTAGCCGTGTTTGCAGATTTTTAAAATCTCCTCTTAAAATGTCCTTTGTGCCGGCGGCAAGTGTTTTCCAGAGCGGCCTACCCTTAAAAGCAAATAAATTATCAATATCCAAAGTACTAATGATTCGGGCATTATGTTTTGGCCATAGTACATCGGGAAACACACGTCTCAGCCTTTCTTTCAGTTCAAGAATGCTCAAATCCACAATTGGGCTTTTATTTACGTTGTGTTTATAAAATATACTATGTTTCAAACCAAATCTGCCGTGCTCATCTTTTTCATAGGTTTGCCACTCTTCGTATCGCGAAATAAAATAAAACACCATTGAAAAAACATCGTATTCAAGGGTGGCAGGCGTTGGTAAATCAGACGTTATAAAAGCATGATACCCCTCATCAGTTTTTTTAAGTTCTGGTTTGCTTTCATTAATTCCAATCTCAAATAAAAGACCGTGTGGTAGTATCTGTAAACTGTTGTTTAGTGTGAGTTCGTGTTCGGAGTAATTGACTTTAGGGCCTGAGTATAGCTGAAATTCGTTGACAGAATCTGAAATCCGGAAACGGGACGATAACACTGTATTGAATATAAATCTGCAGGTATAATCCAATCGGGGGGATTGACGTGTCGAAAAGATTAAACATTCCGGTGATTGCGCATCGGGCCCGGAAAGGAAGGTATCAAAGTGTGGATTAGTAAACACGTTAGCAGGATATTAGGCCTGAGCTATTAATTACCATTTTTTAAGCGTGTATTAAAGTTCGCTCATCTTAACATAATACAGGTTGCATTTGGGCTTTAGATCCAATTTATTTAAGCCGTGAAAAACAACCCTGTTTTGGTATTGGTCTCTGAACACTACTTTACTGATGTCGGGATCAGCCACGACAAGATTAAATCCATAATTTTTTCGATCGCCGTTCATCACCAACTGAACAAAGCGGGCGATATCAAACACATAGCGTTTTTTTTCTGAATCGTATTTTCCGTTGTAACGGCTCAGGTTAGATACGTTGTAGCTGTGGCTTCCTAAACTTTCCTTTCCGTTCTGGTCTAAGGGTATGAGTGTTAAGATGGGCGGGGCTTCATATTTTCCGGTGGCAGGCAAAAATGATTCATCAATATTAAATATAACTTCAGCCCGGTTCACTGAAACAAAAAAGGAATCAGGGCTTGCCTTTAATCCGGGTATCTGAACTTTGACAATCGTTGCGCCTAAGCCTTTGAGAAACGTGTTTTGTTTCCCCAATGCAGTGTCACCTTTAATTTGTTGGGTTAGTAAATAATTACCGCCTTCATTTGCTTTGTAATCTACAGTATTAAATCTCACCGAAGCGTCGCCTGTAAATGTAAATCGGAAACTTTCTTCGGTTGCACCCGGTGTGGCTTTGTATCTTAGGTACAAACCGCTCAGAGCTGTGCTGAGGTCGAATAAGGTTACGATGCCCTGGGCACTTACCGGATTGAGTTGCGTGCTCTGACAGCTTATATAAAATCCTTTGTATTTGGCTTGAAACTTAGTATTATCGACTAAAGCCGCGGTATCTCTCATTAGTTTGCCGGCAAAAACTGTGTCTACAGGGATGCGCAAAACCACTTTTCCTTCAATGGTGCTGTAAGAGCCGGTGTAGGCTGCTACAACCGAATTTGTATTATGCAAACCAGTATTATTGCTCAAATAAACACGGTTAACAGAAAGGGATGAATCCAAAGCATATACCGAATAATTGATGATGGTGGATGCATCGCCTGTATATTCAAGACCACTGGCCTCTAATATAATTTCAGCAGAAGTGATTTGTGCCTGCGTGCCAAATTTAAGATTACTTACCGGCAAATTGGCGTTTAAATAAAGCCCCACATCGGTTCGGCCGAATGCGGGATCCTGATTACTGCCCAGATATTTTAAACTTGAGTTGAAAGAGAAAATCGAATCGTTGTACACTGTGTACATGCTAACCGGTTGCACTTCTGTAACATTGGCCTGCAGCTGATCGTATTCCGGCTGAACCTCCAGACCCAAAGGATTGCTTGTTTTTTTGCATGCCGTAACAAGAAAGAGAAGACAAACGGAAATAAGTATATGGTGTTTTGATTTCATTTTAACCCGGCACGTAAAAGTAGCAATTCAAATTAAAGACGCATTTATAAAACAAGCATTAACTTCATAAAAAACCCCGGCTAACCGGGGTTCCTCATATTAACTAACGCGTGGTAGTTTAGCTTAGTATGTTTGCTTCTTCTAAAATTTCATCGTAAAACTCATTGAAGGCATCAATGTATTCCAGTTCATTTTTGTATCCTAAAAAGGCTTTACCGGATTTTTTAATGCATTTTTCAATTTCAGGATTTAATTTTTCAGTGGCTTGAATGATCCCATCGGCGTATTCGATGGATTGTTTGAGCATGTTTAAACAACTCGATTCCTCGGAAAGAAGTTTAATGTCTTTTTTGTTAAAGCCGTCAAAACAAAGTTTATCGATAAATTTTTTACTCAGTGCTTTCGGATACTCATCTTCATAAAGTGAAATAACCACTTTGGTATCGGCAAACAAAGGATCTTCCTGATAATACTTTTTAATGTACAAAGGCATTAAGGAAGAAAACCAGCCATGACAATGGATAATATCGGGCTGCCAGCCAAGTTTTTTAACAGTTTCAGCAACGCCCCTTACAAAAAACATAGCGCGTTCATCGTTATCTTCGAAAAATTTGCCGCTGTTTTTGTCAGACAGGGTGGCTTTTCTCGAAAAATACTCCTCGTTATCAATAAAATACACCTGCATACGGGCTGTTGGTATGCTGGCTACCTTAATAATGAGTGGATGGTCTACATCATTGATTACTAAATTCATGCCGGAAAGTCGAATCACCTCATGCAACTGGTGCCTTCTTTCGTTTATGCAGCCGTACTTGGGCATAAATGTGCGGATTTCTTTGCCGCGTTCCTGAATTCCCTGAGGTAGTTTTCTTGCTACTTTACCAATTTGTGTTTCGTCTAAATACGGGGTGATGTCTTGAGAAACAAAAAGGACCCTTGCTTTCTTCATAGAGATAATACTCCTTTTTTAATGAGTACACAAAAGTAAGGAAATTTTCTGCGAATTTCAAAGTAAATAGTAGCTTTATAACCATTTCTGATGCAAATTTTCACAACACGCAAGGCCTTAAGGGATTATCTGAATTCACTCGAAAACAAACACTTAAGTCTTGGTTTTGTACCCACCATGGGCGCCTTGCATGCGGGTCACATATCCTTACTCGAACAGGCCAGAAAGCAGTGCGATTTAACTGTTTGCAGCATTTTTGTTAACCCGAGGCAATTTAACGACCCTGAAGACCTGAAACGCTACCCAAGAACACCCGAGAAAGACATTGCCATGCTCAGTCAATCGGGCTGCGATGTTCTGTTTTTACCTGATGTGGACGAAATTTACCCTGAATTGGCCACAGAATCTTACAGTTTTGGACTTTTGGACAAAATCCTGGAAGCCGCCCATCGTCCGGGTCATTTTAATGGTGTGGCTCAGGTGCTGAGCCGGTTTTTTACCATTTTGCAAGCAAACAAGGCTTTTTTTGGTGAAAAAGATTACCAGCAATTGCTCGTGGTGAAGGCGCTAATAAGGCAAATGGGCATTAAAACACAAGTTGTGCCCTGCCCGATTGTAAGAGAAACTGATGGATTGGCCATGAGTTCAAGAAATGCCTTATTGAGCTCTGAAGAAAGGGCTTTGGCCGCCCACATCCCCATGTGGATGAAAAGCGCAAGCGAACTGGCCTCTTCAGAAACGATAGAGGACATAAAAATCTGGGTAAAACAAAAAACAGAACAACACCCGAAAATAAAACTTGACTATTTCGAAATTTGTGACCCAAACACTTTGGAACCCTTTTCAGGTCGCTTGAATGAACGTAAGGCTATTGCCCTGATTGCACTTTACACCGGCAAAATTCGGCTTATTGATAATATTCCAGTCCTTTCTAAAGCTTAAAAGTTTAATTTTGCTCTCCAAAAAAATCAGAAGACATCCTGCTCATGAATCCTATTAAACCTGAAGACGCCTTTAAGAACATCATCTCCCACAGTAAGGAGTATGGTTTTATTTTTCAGAGCAGTGAAATATATGACGGGTTAAGTGCTGTTTATGATTATGGTCAGCTGGGCGCTGAACTGAAGAAAAACATTCGCGAGTATTGGTGGCAAGCCATGGTTCAAATGCACAACAACATTGTGGGCATTGATGCCGCCATATTTATGCACCCCACAACCTGGAAGGCCAGCGGTCATGTGGACGCATTCAACGACCCTTTAATTGATAATAAGGATAGTAAAAAACGCTACCGGGCCGATGTTTTAATTGAAGAGCACATCGGTAAGCTTGAAGATAAGATTGAGAAAGAAGTTGAAAAGGCAGCCAAACGTTTCGAGAATTTTGATGCAAACCTTTTTCGCAGCACGAATCAGCGCGTGCTCGATTACCAGAAAAAAATTGATGAGATTGAAGCCCGTTTTAAAAACGCCCTCAACGCAAATAATCTTGAAGAAGTAAAACAAATTATACTTGACCTTGAGATTGTTTGCCCTATCAGCGGCAGCCGAAACTGGACAGACGTAAGGCAATTTAACCTAATGTTTAGCACCTCCATGGGTTCCGTTTCTGAAGATTCAAACACCATTTACCTTAGGCCGGAAACCGCACAGGGCATTTTTGTGAATTACCTCAACGTTCAAAAAACCGGGAGAATGAAAATCCCCTTTGGTATTGCACAAACCGGAAAGGCATTTCGGAATGAAATTGTGGCCCGTCAATTCATTTTTCGTATGCGGGAGTTTGAACAAATGGAGATGCAGTTTTTTGTGAAACCCGGCACTGAAATGGAATGGTATGCGTATTGGAAAAACACGCGTTTAAACTGGCATCTTTCCCTTGGATTAGGGGCTGAAAAATACCGCTATCACGATCATGCAAAACTGGCGCATTATGCCAACGCGGCCTGCGATATAGAACACCGTTTTCCGTTTGGATTCAAAGAACTGGAGGGTATACATTCCAGAACCGATTTTGACCTGAAACAGCACGAAACTTTCTCGGGAAAAAAATTACAATACTTCGATCCGGAATTGAATCAAAGCTATGTGCCCTACGTTGTGGAAACTTCCGTTGGCCTCGACCGTTTGTTTTTAGCCATCCTGTCTTCGGCACTCAAAGAAGAAGCACTTGAAGGTGGCGATACCCGATCGGTTTTAAGTTTGCCCCCGGCGCTGGCACCTTATAAAGCGGCTATTTTTCCTTTAGTGAAAAAAGATGGCTTACCTGAATTGGCAGAATCCATTTACACTTCTCTGAAATTTGACTTTAATGTAGCCATCGACGAAAAGGATACGGTTGGAAAACGTTACCGGCGACAGGATGCTATCGGAACACCCTATTGTATTACGGTTGACCATCAAAGCTTGGAGGATAAAACCGTTACGGTTCGTCATAGAGACACTATGCAGCAGGAACGAATTGCTATTAATGCCCTTTCGGACTTTCTACAGCAACGCGTTCACCTTAAAAGTTTGCTTAAAACCCTGTAAAGAACTCCGTTTTATATAAACTGAGCAGAAATTTCGCTTGCGGTTAACTCAAATTCTTCTTTGCTAAATTTGAGTTTCTCGTTTTTAAAATCGCAATCGTTCATGGTATTCATCGGGATAAGGTGCACATGGGCATGAGGCACTTCGAGACCAATTACCTGCATTGACAAGCGCTTGCAGGGCACGGCCAATTTCACAGCTTTTGCTACTCTTTGAGTAAAGGCCATTAAAAGGAGGTATTCCTCCGTACTGAGATCAAATACATAATCGGTTTCTTTTTTTGGAATCACCAAGGTGTGTCCTTTTTTAAGTGGAAATACATCCAGAAAAGCCAGATGATCTTCGTCTTCGGCTATTTTATAACAGGGTATTTCACCTTGAACAATTCTGGAAAAAATACTTGCCATGCCTTAAATAGCAATTAAGGTAATTTCGAATGTAACAGTTCCTGCAGGCACCTGCACATCGACCTTATCCCCTACTTTTTTTCCTAACAAGGCTTTTCCAATTGGACTGTCAACGGATATTTTTCCACTCTTCAGGTCAGCTTCATTTTGTGCAACCAGTGTATATTTCATAATGGCCCCATTGCTGAGGTTTTTAATGCTTACGGTGGTAAGAATACTGGTTTTGCTTAGGTCAAGTTTTGTACTGTCAACAATTCGGGCATTGGCTATCACCTCTTCTAACTTGGCGATTTTCATTTCCAGCAAACCCTGTGCTTCTCGGGCTGCATCGTATTCGGCATTTTCGCTCAGATCACCCTTATCGCGGGCTTCTGCAATAGCCTGTGTGGCTGCTTTACGTTCTACAGTGCGCAACTGATAAAGTTCGTCTTTTAATTTTTGTAAACCCTCTTCGGTGTAATACCCTATTTGCTGAGCCATTTTAGTGCTTTTTTAAAAACAAAGAATCCCGAAACAATCGGGACCCTTTTTTAATACTAATCAAAGATACTCTTTTTTAGAGATTGATTCTAAATCCGAAATTATGAATTCCGCTGAATGGGTTGGTAAAGCGGTAGGAATAATCAAAGCCGATCGTCGATTTTTTCTCATTGAAAGGTATTTCGAAGGTTACCCCCATTGCAGGTCCAGTGAACACGGTTCTGCGATTCTCTGCATTTAGACTGTTTTCTTCAAAATAATAGCCTCCACGGAACATTAACATTTCCTTCCAGGCGTATTCAACACCCAGCAAGTAATTGTCGTAAGTGAAGGAATTGGAGGTGAAATTACCATTTACTGAAAGGCGGTGTTCTTTGGACAAGCCGGTACTGTCTTTCGTCAGGTAAAAATCATACGCTAAGCCAATGTTTACCAAAGCAGGAAGTTCGAATCCGTTCGAGCGGTTTTCAACTGTCATTTCATACGTACCGCTTCCTGATTCCACCTGGGTTTGAAGACTTAAACCATCGCCTTTGTAGCTCATTTTCGGACCCCAGTTTTTTAAGGCAATACCGATGTGAATATTGTCGTATTTACCGGTATGGTATTGTAAACCTGCATCAATGGCAATTCCTCTGGCATTAGCGTTTGGTATTTGCTCCGAAATGAGTTTCAGGTTGATCCCACCATAAATGTTATCCGAAAACATTTTAGCATAAGACATGCTGATGTTGTAAAATGTTGGTGTGTAAGATCCAAGTCCGCCTTCAGGCATTTCTTCGGTAGTAATTTCAATGTCGCCTGCATTAATGGCCACTACACCAAAACCGAAAGTGCCTGTTTCACCAATACCTTGCGTTAAGCCAAAGCTATTGATGTAAATATCGGTACCCTGTAACCAACTGGCGCGGTTAAACATGAGTTCTGTTTTACGCGTAAATGCCGTTCCTGCTATGTTCAGAAACTGGGCTTCGAGTCCTCTGACACGGGCTGTGTTTGCACCTACCATTCCGGAATTTCGTGCGTAAGGATTAATGAGGAGCTGAGAGGCCCCTGCTTGTCCCATACGCTCGGGGTTACCGGCTTGTGATACCACTGTGGAAAGAAGTATAGCGGATAAGGTGATGTATTTTAAATTTCTATTCATAATATCTTCTCTAAAACAGTTTAATAATTTTGAACGTCGAGCGGTCGCATGATGCCGAACCATTTAATGATTTTCTCACCGATGTTTGGTGCATCAACGTGGAAAATATACAACCCGCTGGCTACAGCGATGTTGTTTTGGTTTTTTAAATCCCACTCTTCATAAGGCACACGTTTAGATTTTTTTGTATCCGAGCCAGTAACGTACAGATCTTCCTGACCGGTGACATCGCGCTTGATTGTTCGCACCAAAGTACCATTCATGGTGAAAATCTTCACAGTGCATTTATTTGGCAGATTGGTTATTCGCACTCTGTTGTCGGTTCTGTTCACCTCATACGTAGAACTTCCGTAGTATGGGTTTGGTACAATTTTTATGAGGTCGAGTGCATTTTCAAGTGTGGTTGACTGGTTGTAGAGGGTATAAATATCACTAGTGTTAAAGCTATAAAGCGGGAAATTATTATTTGTTGGACTAGCTTTAACTGCAGTAGTAAGAATGGATGGATTATTTACACTCACCAATTTATTTAGGGAAGCATAAGGCTGGTTGGTTTGAATATTCGCCACACCATTAAATCCGTAGCGGTAAGGTTTAGCTACGTTGATCTGCACCCTGACATCCGATGGTAAATTCTCCGGGTTTTTGAAGAGGAAGTTGTTATTCACAGTTGGCATGCTCACCCACATAATGTCCCGCTCAAGAGCATTGAAAGGTGCTAAACCGTTTCCATTCATTCCTGAAGGTTTTGATTTAACTTCCGTGGTGAAATAATTCAATAAGGTAAACATGGCTCTTGCGCCTGCATCGTAGGTACCAACACCAGCTAACTGGCCGTTAAATTCATTTTCCCAGTCAAAAATAGGTGTGGGGTTTTGGTAGAACTTGGTGTTAACACAATTACCGCCAAACACATAGATAAAATGTTTACCGCCAAACGCATAAGGATAAGGGTAATTTATGCTTGAGGTTGGGTTCCACATCATATCGTCTCCATTATTTTCTTTTTGGTAGGAATCCTCGCCAAAGGCCATATTTAAACGCTCTCCGGTTTCGATGTTAATGGCATAACCCGGAAACCAACCCATACCAACCGTTGAAGTCAGATTTGCCTCAGCGGTTACGCAACCCGGCGAACCGAGCGCAACACCTTGTTTATCAACAGAGGCCTGGTTTCTGTAGGAGAAGAAAATTGCATTGCCAACGCTGAGTTGCGATTTTTCTTGCATTTCAAGCACGGGGCAACGGGTCCATTTGTTTTTATCTTTGGTAAGCACCACCAAAACAGAGTTTAACTTTCTGAGGTCGGTATTTCCTCCGCTTGGAGAACTGCTTGTGTTTTGGGAGGCAAAATCGCTTGACAGTTTAGTGTCTTGTGCCCAAGCCTTTCCGTTAAAACCAGGTCCGCAGAAAATACGGGCAGGATTACCACCCGAACTCGGGAATACCGAGTAATACGATGCACAAAGTGGATAAGGCGCCCAGGTGCCGCCTAAAATGTCTCCGTATTGTTTAGCTGGGTCGTAGAATGCCTGAACCTCCGTACCTTCTTTATCATAGAAGGCGTCTTCAAAATTTTCAGTTTTTGAACTACCGGATAAAATCCAGTTGAAAGGAGTTTCACCGTCAATATCCGGGATAGAATTTAACCAATTCCCTGCTCCGTTTTCATAGGTAATGCTTGCTCCAATAAATGAACCTTCAGCAGGACCCTGGTATTCGGAAGTTAAACTTAAAAACTCGGTGAATTTATTTACCTCTTCACCCGGATCTGCAACCTGAGTTACTTTTATAGAAAAGCCCAGATCCTGGAAGAAATATTCATTACCAATTCGAATGCTTTGGTACAAACTATCAGAGTAAAACGCTGAATTTGGATCATTGCTTGGTGTTGGCTGATTTGGGTGATACTTAACACCGGATCGTTTATCTGTTAATTCCCAACTGCAATTATCAGCATTTAGAGTACCAATGGTGCCGGTATACGTTTGTGGTCCACCAACTACAGAATTACTTGGGCTAGGGAACATGGCATTTTCGCCTTGAGTTGGCGTTTTGCCATCGCTCAATTTTGCTCTGTCTACCACATTGTGAATGAACTTAAATTCAAAATCAGAATTTTTAACATTCAAAGGATCTACCACTTTAATACTTACAGGTCCCTGAGCATTTTCATAGGTAATTTGTTCAACAAAGGTTCCGGTGACAATAGCATTCTCTGATTCCCTGGTTAAGGTGAGCAAATTTCCACCATTGCCCTGACCTTCCAGGCGGGTAACTTTTGGGCCAAATCCATAAACGGACTGCATAACGGTTCCTCCTTTTTCGTTATCAACGATATGAGGAATACCAGCCCCCTTCTTTAGTTTACGGCCTTCCAAATAAGGCTTTTTCTGACCAAGATAATTTTCAGCAGGATTGCTTGCCGGAGAAACGTCTTGTGCATAAGGCAAATACTGGTTCCAGGCATACGCTACAGCAACAAAATAATAGGTTTTATTGTTGATTAGGGCGCGATTTTCAGTAGTGGAAAACGCATCTTCGGTAACCCTGAATGTGCTGGTAATACCTTGATTGGCGCCGTCTACCTTAACCACAGGAACTAAAGCTCCAATTAAATTATCGGTTTCATAATTCACAATGCGGCTCACGTTGTTTTTAACATCACATTGAAAAATAGGTATGGCTTTTGTTCTATCGGATAAATCAGTAGACGATACGTTTTCAGATTTCACCTGATAAACAATATACCCCTCGAAATAATAATTTTTATCTGGGTTTCTCAATTCAGGAATTGAAGACGTAGGGTCTTCTAAAATTGAAATGTCTTCTTCTTTGTAATCATTATTAAATTGTTTGTAGTTGTTAGACTTTCCTTTTTGGTTAGAGAGGTAAATGATTAACTCATTGTCCAATTCCTGAATGGTTAAATCAGGGGCTTCCGGTCCATCGAGCAATTTAAAACAATTGTCGAACAAGGCCTGTGCTTTATCATCTGCACTCCACAACAATTCTATGGATTCTATATTGCCGCCTTTCGTAGGGCTTTGTGCCCATGGCATTCCAAAGGTAATTTCGTTTACAGCACCCGGCTTTAATGTGAAGGGGCCGGCTGATTGAAGAAAACGGCGGTCGCCTGGAAGGTTACCTGAAGCTTTTTCTGTCCAACCTGTGCCTGCAACGGGGTCACCATCGTAAACAAAGGTGGCGGGTTGTGTGCCACCATAAGCATTACCACCAAAAGTAAAGGGAGAGCCGTCTTTCCAAAACCCGGTCATGTAATTGTAATAATGTATGGCAATATCCGGATTTGTGGTTTGAGATGGGAAAGCCCCGATATTATTATTGTAATAAGTAAAACGGGACATTTGAATGGTTTCACCCGGTTCGTCGATAGTTCCGTCAAAGTCATTATCAATTTTATCATTAGCATCTGCCAAAGGACCTTTAAAAAAATCGCAACCTAAGGCAGGAGGAAAATCCTGATAACCATTCACACCACCAAAGGTCTCATCAAAAGGATCTGCATTATAGATATAACCTAAACCTCTGGTAACATCACAACCCACATAATCATCCAAATAATAACCAAGATCCGGGTCATTCCATACTGTAAAATAGGTTTGTTTCACTTCAAATGAAGAACGGTTGATGACCTCATAAGAATAGAAGGTCATGTTATTGATTTCATCATTGGTTTTGAAACCAAATGCCTGAGCTCTCACCTCTACGCCAATTGGCACACCCTGGGTTTCTGTGTGAATGCCGCCATTATCGTTAAACACCCAAAACAAGGTTTGGTCGCCATAAAGTTTAGTTTTACAAAATCCGAGATTATCTTTTTCTGCTCTGTTCTCCACATCGTATGCAGGGTAATCGCCTCCAGTTTCAGGATCGTAAAAACCATCGCCGTTAATGTCTACGTAAGGTGCCAAACGACGACCCTGACGCTTCGTTACATCACCATTGCCCGGCCAGTTTAAAATGCCTGAAGTTTTCGCTCCTGTAGTCACATAATTATCCACCTCAAGGCGGGTAATCGAAAAAATTTGATCGTACTTCAAACATTCAGCAGGGTCGGCTGCTGAATTGGTTGTATCCAGTGGGCCGGGCCAGAAATCAATACCGTTCTGACGGTAGGTCATGGCGGCCACTTTTAATTGTCCGCCGGCATCCAACCCTCCTAACCAGATTGAGCCACCAAAACAAGAGGATACACCAACGTTACGGTTGCTTACAGCCGGCACGTAATAATATGCGTTTCCATTTCCGTTAAGGTCCCACCACATGTCGCCACCACTGTAAATGATGGTACGTACGTTGTTAACCCATAGCTCACGGCTGGCTTTTGGAGCCGCACAGTTGGCCATAATTTTGCCACCCAGGTTGGAAGAGCCGGATGATTTTTGCTCTCCTGCTGCTTTTTCACGTGCCGAAACCGGAAGTGCAAAAAGAGCTGCGATGATGATGATACTGATTCGTTTCATGGTATGTAGTTCTTTATCAGTGATTAGAATTCAAATAATAATCCAATACGGATTTGACGGGGTGTATTATAGTTATTCGGGTTGTTCATACGAATAGAGTATAAATCAATAAAGGAGGCTGCATTGTTGGCTTGTGCAATAGCCGCCTGGGCTTGTGTAGAGGATAAATAGCCGTCGTCATCAGGTTCACCAGTGTAGTTGTAAACGTTTAACACGTTGCGGGTGTTGAATAAGTTAAGCACCTGCAAATACACGTTTAAGTTAGCGTGTTTTCTGCTGTCCGATTCTTCTCTGCCCCAAGTTAAGTCAATGTTTTTGTCAATACGCAGGTTGGTTCTGAAGTTCCAGGGTTTAGATGAGCCGTTGATTTGTCCTTCGATGTTAGAACGCGCATTGCCGCCTTGTGTAGGCACTGCTGTACTCCAACGGGTGTATGGCGTACCAGAGCCGAGTAAAAATGACAGGTTAAAGCCAACATCTTCGAATACGTTGATTTTTTTATCGTTTTTACGTGTGATGGTCCAGCCCTTGTAATCTTTTTTACGACCAAAACGGTAATCGTAATTTAATACAAAACTGTGGCGTTGATCAAAATCAAGTGGTTGCAACACCCTCAAGTTCGGCTGACCGCTACTGGCCAGGTTAGCACCTGAGTTAACGTTTGAGCCGGAACCTTCCGCAAATTGAAGGGTGTAGTTAAAGTTGATGCGGGAACCGCCGGTTCTTCTGAAATCAAAAACTGCTGATAGACCTTTTACCGTTGAAAAGTCGATGTTATCAAACATGATGTAATTTTTAGGATACGCACCTACCACAGTTCTTTGGTTGATTTGATTACGGAATTCTTTATAGAATGCACTGATAGAAAGCGAGGCGTTTTTTCTTTCGTTTAAAACTTGTGAGAAACCAAACTCATAATCAATTGTACGCTGCATTCTTTGATTTGGGTTAGTGATAACCGGTGAGGTGGATGTAGCATTCAGGTAGTAATATTCCAGAGGTTGAATTACGGAGTTGGTTGGGCGTTGCACCAAAACATCATAATGCGCAAAAAAGTTAGCCACGTCAGAGATTGGGAAAGAGAAACCCAAACGGGGTTGTGGAATGATTTCTGCTTTGTAAGCCGTGAAGCCGCCTACTGACATGTTTTTTTCATAGTTCGCAAAATCCTTGTACAATGGAATAGGTCGACCGTCGGAAGAATAAATCAAACTTGGGTCGGATATTTCAGCACCCTCTGCATTGTACCATCTGTCGCCCTCGCGGTAGCCGAGAATTTCGCCGGGAGAACGTCCCCCTGCAGGGTTTTGAGACACATACACGGCTGCATCTTCAGAAATATTGCCCGGAATGTTGTCGGTGAAACCGGAAGGAAGATTTTCCAACGAATTTAAATCGCTAACGCTGGCCAGTTCGTGCAAAGCATACTTATCTTTTAATACCGGCTGGTTGGCATCGTAACGGTCGATACGCAGACCCACCAAAAATTTAATGTCTTTAAAGTCAAATTTATCCATGATGTAGGCTGCGGCATACACCGGTTTAAATGTGCCGATGGTAAAGAGGTTACGGCCATTTTCGTCTTTGTCGTTCAAAAACTTATCGATGGATGTAGTTTGTTTGGAATCTTCTGATTTTTCGCCGTCGTGACGAAAACCACTGTAAGCCACCAGGTTGGCATCTCCTGTCGTACCCAGCAAATCCTCTGCGCTAAACATGTCCATACTAAATGTGGATGGATCCATGGCATCGGTATTTACAAATCCGGTGTAGTCTTTTGGAAGCCCCATTTTTTCGAGTAATTTCTCAGAGAACTGGGTTTGTTTGTCTTCCTGATAGAGGTAATTGAAGTAATAATAAGGAATCAGTCCTGAAAATTCATCATTTCGAATAGGTGTCGATAAATCCAATTCTCTGGTATGGTCGTTTGCAATCAAACGCATGCGGGTCCAAAGTGCAGTAGCTGCTAAGCCATAGGAGCTAACAAACCGCTGATCCAATTCGAAACCTACGGATAAGGCGTGCTTTTTTACGTCGGTATTAAAACTGGTGGCAATACGAAACGTATTGGATTGCGACTTGTTGTAACCGGCCGGGTAGGTTCCAAAGTTAAAATACAAATCGTTGTAAATGGTACCTGGTCTTCCGCCATTTAATACACCATTGTTACCCTGAATGTAATTCATGGATACCTGATTTGGGTTAGACTGACTGATTAAGTTGGTTGTAAACAAGGCCGCATCCGGATTTAAATCGCTGGCGGTAAACTTCACCGGCAACTCTTGACGACCGGTGTAAGTGTAAGCATTCACGGCTTGCCCATTCACATTATAATCGGGAGTAAATTCATAATTGTAGGCAAAATTCTCGTCAAGGAAGGTTCTGTCAAAATTCCCAACGTAGCCGTATTTAAATACTTCATCCCTGTGAAAAGGACTTTCTGTTCTTGCATTAATGCCTTCGTAGCTCATCAAAAACTTGAAGTAAGAGTTGGAAAGCAGAGATTGGGTTTTTTCTTTGTTGGCATTAGGGTTACCAAATTTTTGAGTCAAGGAAATTTGTCCGCGATAAGTTGTGGAGGTTGATTTGGAGTGGTTAGGTGAGTTAAACACCTGACTTAAAGAAGAGTAATTGAACCCATCGCTGTAATCGTAAAAGCCACCCAAAGAGATGATGGTGTTGTTAGTTGGTTGATAATCCAATTTACCATTAATAGCCAATGAACGCACGGCAGAATTCGGACGGTACTTTTGGGTATACATGTCTTCTTTGGTTACAAACTCAGATGAGCGTATAAAACCAGAACCCGATGGTGATGGCACCAAAGGTTGATTTTTTAATTCATTCAATTTTTCGTCTTCCAGAATATAAATGTCTACAAACGGAGGACGTGGTTCTTTAATGTAATTACCCTGACCAGAAATGAAAAACCCTAATACGGTGCGTTCGGAAATGGAATCGCGTTTTTTAAGGATGGGCCCGCCAAAACTAAAACCAAGTGAGTTGTAATCGTAAGCATCAGTGATAAGGGACGAAATTAATTCCACACCACCAAAATATTTGGATTGAGGTCCGCGGGTAGAAATGGAAATGGCGCCTGCTGTAAGGTCGCCAAAGTTGGCAGGTACCCCGCCTGTAATTACGTTTAATTGCTCAATGGATTGTTGAGGAAGATTAGGAGAACCAAACACTTTTACACCATCCACAAAATACGTGGTGTTGGTAGAACGCCCACCACGCACATTCAGCGCACCACCTTCGTCGGCCTGATACACACCGGCGGTAGTTGCCGCCACGGAGTTAATATCTTTTGTGGCGAGGTTCTGATAATCTTCACGGGTAACCGTTTGACCGGATTTGGTATCTGGATCGATTAACGGCACCAAATAAGTTACCACATCCACTTCCTGAAGGTTGGTGCCTTCTCCACCGGCTAGCGGAATTGTAACATAGGCCGTTTTACCTTCGCCCACTACCACATCTTTTACTTCGGTGGCCTGATAACCAACAAATACACCTTTTACGGTGTATTTTCCGGGAGCAAGTGGTTTAATAAACGCCTCACCATCCATATTGGTTGTGGCCACGCCCACCTGAACACCATCTCTGTAAGCTACAACGTTGGCAAAGGGTATAGGCTCCTTTGTTGCTTTATCCTGCAACAGAACTTTAATTGCTCCGTTATCACCCTGCGCTAATGCCGACAAACTAAAGCCAACAACCATTACTAATGCGAGATAGATTTTCTTCATATAGTGTTAAATTACGCTAAAACAATTCTTTCAGTAAAGCCTTAAATTTATAAACACTGCGGCTTTCAAACAAAAAAAAATGTGTTTTATTTATTAATATACTAGTTTTCAACCGTTTAAACTTGGTTTTTTGCCTTTTACAAAAATTGGCTTAGAACAAATTTACTCACACTGGCTTTAGAATAAATTAACAGCTTAGAAATTGGCCATTGTTATTTGATAAGTGGACCCTTCAAACGAGTAAATGGTTGTTAGGCGATGCATAGAATTTACAATTTTCTCAGCCATCGGGTTAAAAAAAACTCCCGTTCGTTGTTGTTTATGCGTTTGGATTTTTTTCGGCTGGCTTTCATGCGTTTGCGCACTTTTTGGGTTTGGATGCGTTTGTGGTGCTTTTTAATTGCTTTTTGTTCGGCTTTTTCCAATTTGCGTTTTTCCCGTTTTTCCTGACGAAGGCGTTTGTTGGATTTGATTTCCTGCTTTATGGATTTCGCCGGAGGGCCGCCCCCCCGTTCCTGAGCAAAAAAACTTCCCGTTTGAGTGAAACTGATTAATAGGCTCAGCAGCGCTAAACGGGCAAAGCATTTCATTTTTGATATTGCACAACTTCAACGCCGAAACGTTTCAGAAAATCAACCCCTTCTTCAGCTTTAATGGCTTTAAAAGCAGCATAGCTGTGCAGGTAATACACTTTTTTTATACCTACGGTATAGATCACGCGCGCACAGGCAATGCAAGGGGATAAGGTAATATAGAGTGTGCAGCCATTTAAACTAATGTTGTTTTTAGCGGCATAAAGAATGGCATTTTGTTCGGCGTGTAGCGCAAGAGAACAGCTTCCTTTGCTATCACGCGGGCAGCCTTCTCCGGGCCATTCGATGTCGCAATTGTGAGTGCCTGACGGAGGACCGTTGTAGCCAAGGGAAACAATGCGTGTATCTTTGGTGAGTACTGCGCCCACCTGTGCTTTTACACAATGCGAGCGTTTGGCCAGGGTGCCGGCCAAATCCATATAAATATCATCAAAGGAAGGTTTGCTCATGCATTAAAAATAAGAAATTACACCAACAAATTAAACAGCCTCGCTAACAACTTCCTTCACATGGTCGGGTAAAAGGCGTTTTAATAAGGCCTCAATGCCGGCTTTCAGCGTCATAGTGCTGCTGGGGCACCCACTGCAACTGCCGCGCATTTGAACTACCACCTTACCATCAATTAATTCTTTGAAGGTAATAAGGCCACCATCCTGTTCCACCGCCGGCCGGATGTATTGTTCCAGTACCTCAATAATTTTATTTTCAATATCATTTTTAGGCGACTGGTGGTGAGTATTTACCTTTACTGTTTCTGAAAAGCTGGAATCTTTTGCAACTTCATTTACCGGCAATTTTAAAATTACAGGCTCTTTGCTGTTGAGGTAATTGGTAATAAACAGCCTTAATTCATCGCGAATTTCTTCCCATTCCACCGCATCATGTTTTGTAACAGTAATGTAGTTAGAAGCAAAAAATACACGCTTTACAAAAGGAAACAAAAACAATTTGGCAGCAAGGGGAGCGTCTTTGCCGGCAGATTTAGGCTCGTAGTCGGCGGTGGCGCCGCTCACCAAAATTAGTTTATTGGCAACAAACTTGAGGCTGGCCGGGTTTGGTGTTTCCTCGGCATAAACAATATATGGGATGTCTTTTAGTTCCATGATTTAATTTCAGGCACAAAGTTACGGTTTAGAATTTGATTACTTTTACAGGAAGCGCATTTATGTTTATTCAAACAGATTATTTGGTAATTGGTTCCGGGATAGCCGGACTAAGTTTTGCACTCAAAGCCGCCGAAACGGGCACAGTAATGCTGATAACCAAAAGCAATGATGACGAAAGCAATACCAAATATGCACAAGGTGGCATTGCGGCCGTTTGGCACAGCGAAGACAGTTTTGAAAAACACATTGCCGATACCATGAACGCCGGAGCAGGTCTTTGCGATGAAAAAATTGTTCGTCAGGTTGTAAGCGAGGGCACAAAACGCGTGGAAGAGCTGATTGACCTTGGAACCCAATTTGACAGAAACGAAAAAGGCCAATACGATTTAGCCAAAGAAGGCGGACACAGCGAACACAGGATTTTGCACCACAAAGACGTTACCGGATTTGAAATTGAAAGGGCGTTGCTTAAAAAAATTCACAGCCACAGCAACATTACTGTGCTTGACCATTACTTCGCCATCGATATCCTCACCCAGCATCACCTCGGAAAAATTGTAAAATCAAGCACTTTGGATATTACTTGTTATGGAGCGTATATATTAAATACCAAAAACGGCCATGTTGATACCGTGCTTTCCAAAATAACCGTAATGGCGACGGGCGGCATTGGGCAGGTGTATGCAACCACCACCAATCCTACGATTGCCACTGGCGATGGTATTGCCATGGTGTACAGGGCGAAAGGAAAAGTTAAGGACATGGAGTTTGTTCAGTTTCATCCTACTTCTCTTTACAACCCGGGTGAACATCCAAGTTTTTTAATCACTGAGGCCATGAGGGGCTTTGGGGCCGTATTAAAAACGGCGGATAAACGGGAGTTTATGCATCATTACGACCACCGAGGCTCGTTGGCGCCCAGAGACATTGTTTCGAGGGCGATTGATAACGAGATGAAAATGCGGGGTGATGATTTTGTGTATTTGGATTGCAGGCATCTCGACCGGAAAGGATTTATCGATCATTTTCCAAACATCTACAACAAATGTATGGGCTTAGGCATCGACCCTTTTATAGATCTGATTCCGATTGTGCCTGCACAACACTATTTGTGTGGAGGCATTGCCGTGGATGAGTTTGCACAAAGCAGCATAAAACATCTGTATGCCATTGGAGAGTGCGCTTGCACAGGCTTGCACGGCGCCAACCGTTTGGCCAGTAATTCTTTATTAGAAGCCGTTGTGTATGCTCACCGGGCCTTTGAAAATGCCAGTCAAAAAGTGAGTGGTATTAAATTTCAGCCCGGTATTCCTGATTGGAATGCAGAAGGCACCGAGCACGCTGAGGAGATGGTGTTAATAACACAATCACGCAAAGAAGTGCAGCAAATCATGTCGAACTACGTCGGCATTGTGCGAAGTCCGTTACGCTTGCAAAGAGCCTTCGATCGTTTGGAAATTTTGTATAAAGAAAACGAAGCCTTGTACGATAAAACTACCATAACTCAGGCCTTGTCTGAACTTCGCAACCTGATTTGCATAGGATATCTCATAATCAAACATGCCATGGAGAGAAAAAAAAGTGTGGGATTACACTATATTCACGACTACAAAAACAAGGCGGTAGTGTAGTTTTGATTTTTTTGGTATATTTTTTTACCTTTAATTGAGTCTAAATTAATATTCACCTCTAAAACCAAAGCCATGAATAAAGTTTTTACCAAGGTTCTTTTTTCTGCCATTTGTGTTTTCTCCTCACTTTCAAATTTTTCCCAATGTGCCGGAACGTTTGCGGGTGGCTCATCATCCAACATGTATACGCAAATACGAAATTCCACAAATCCGGTGGCTGCCGACAAAAATTTAAATACCGTTGTATTCATTCACAGAAACAATGCCGGGGCATTTGGTGGAAATTCCGGTCATCTGCGTTACGATGTGTCGGTAAATGGAGGCCTCAGCTGGACAAACGATCAGGGGTTATTGAACCCGGTTAATTCAAGTCTGGCTCGCTATCCAAATGTTACCATTCACAACCCCAGCGCAAACATTAATCCTGCCAACGCTTATATTGGTTATATGGCAGCCACCATTAATTCACTAAACTCAACCTGGAATGGCGTGGTATCAGGTGTAAGACAGTTGAGCGGAGCAGGCAACACTGAAAACTATAATCAGCCGGTGCTTAATCCTCAGCTTATCCCTCACTCCATTGTAAAAGGTGCACCCGGGGTGTATTGGTCAATTGATGCCTTGTTCAACGGATCTACCATTACAGGGTTTGCGGTTTACAAAGGGGTTTGGAATACTTTGAGCAACGATATTGTGTGGTCGACCAATTACACCTTAACACCGAATTTCACAACGCCCGGCCTGGTTGGCGATTACAACATAGCTTTTGATCCCAGCGGCAACATTGGTTGGTTCAGTTACCTGAGTCACCTCAGCGGTGGGCCAACCGCCAACAGTATTTATTATCCGGTGTTTTACAAAACCACAAATGGCGGCGCCACCTGGACCGGTCCTATCCAGGTAAACCTTAATAACTTTACCTGCATCACCAACAACATGGTATCGCCAAATGTTGCCACCACAAATTTTGAACATGATCTGGTGGTGGATGTGTTAGGAAATCCTCATCTGTTAACCACCATTTGTACTGGAAACAATGGGTACTCTGTTTTATACGGATCGTGGCACCACATGTTCGACATCACACAAATAAACGGTGTGTGGGGGGCTTATGATATTGCCAATGTGAATGCCGGGAGAGGCAGCTGGGGGGTATCGCCTAACATCGCTACCATGGACATGGCCCCGCAAGCCGCCAGAAGTGCCGATGGCAGCAAACTCTTTTTTACCTGGAGCGACAATGCCAATTATTTACTTGGTGCAAACAATCAAACGCCTAATCTTTTTGGAAGGGCCTTTGATGTTTTGCAAAATAAATGGACCCCGATCAAGGATTTCACGTCCTGTAATCCCGCTACAAATGGTTTAATCTTATTCCCTCACCTCGCACCGGAAGTATTGGAACCGGCGCCCAATGTGTATAAGTTAGCTTCCGTGTATGGAGAGTTCACAGTGCCCAATGACCCCTTGTTACCATCTAATTTTAAATTTCTCGACAACCTTATTTTTTCCGTGAGTGAATTTTCAGTAAACAATTCAAGTGCTGTTGTCAATATCAATCAAAGCAGTCCGTTGCTGATATGTCCAGGAAGCAGCGTGCCCATAAGCATAAGCGGCAATTACGGACAGGTGCTTTGGAGCAACGGCTCAGTTAACAACGTTACATCGGTAGGCACAAGCACCAATACGTTTTATTACGTTACGGCGCAGCAAAACTGCTACCTTGGCATCGATACTATTTTTGTGAGTAACATGAGTTTCAGTGCAGCGCTTGGCGCACAGGGCATATGCTTTGGCGACTCCACCCAATTGGCCGCAAGCGGAAATGCCTTAAGTTACAGCTGGCAACCCGGCGCACTCAGCGGCACGTTGGTTTCGGTGAGTCCGGCCAGTTCAACCATTTATACGCTTTCAGCCTCCGGCAGTAGTTGTGTAAGTACAGAAACTATTCAACTGGGTGTTTTTCAGTTGCCAACATTAACCATACTTGGGCAGGACAGTTTGTGTGAAGGCAGCTCCATCACCCATACGGTTACCGGGGCGAGTACGTATACCTGGAGTCATGGGGCTTTTGGTAATATTGCCACTACTACACCGAGCGCTAACACCAATTATACAGTCATTGGCGTTGATACTAATTTTTGTGCCAATACCCAAACTATTTCGATTAGTTTGGTGGCTGTACCTAACTTAAGCATCAGCAGCACGCGCTCTGTTATTTGCAGAGGAGAAAGTGCCACCATTACTGTAAGTGGCGCCAATAGTTACAGTTGGAGCGGCAGCGGACTAAACACATCGAGTATAACCGTTTCGCCTAGCCTAACGGTCACCTATTCGGTTTCCGGAACCAACACATTTGGCTGCATGGCTTACACTCAATTTACTCAAAGTGTTTCTCTTTGTACAGGCATTGGGTTGGAGGAATTTGTAACGAACGATGTTTTGGTATTCCCTAACCCAAACTCGGGTAATTTCGTGTTTTACGCGAATTCGGCCCTTGAACTACTTTTATACAACGAGCTAGGACAGTTACTGAGAAAAGAGCAACTTCATGAAAACAATAATTTTAAAACTGAATTTACTAATATTTCTGCAGGGGTGTATTTCTTAAGCTGGACCTCACCATCCGGTATTCAAACCAGAAAGGTGATTGTTAGTCCTTAATTTTATTTCTGGACTAATGAAAAGTGTTTATGAAACAAAAAACAAACTTTTCATGACATGAAAAGAATTATCTTTGCGTGCTTAATTTTTTAACGAGATGGGACGAATTTTTGAAACCAGAAAAGCGACTATGTTTAAGCGTTACGCCAAGATGGCGAAAGCGTTTACAAAAATTGGAAGGGATATTGTAATTGCAGTAAAACTTGGCGGTCCGCATCCTGAATCCAATCCGAGATTAAGGATGATTATACAAAACGCTAAGGCGGTGAATATGCCAAAAGCAAACGTAGAATCGGCTATTAAGCGCGCCAGTGAAAAAGATTCGAGCAACTACGAGGAAATTGTGTATGAAGGGTATGCGCCGTATGGTGTGCCTGTACTTGTTGAGTGCACCACAAACAATCCTACACGAACTGTAGCCAGCGTGCGTATGTATTTCAGTCGTGCAAATGGATCATTGGGCACAAACGGTTCAGTTAGTTTTATGTTTGAACACGTGGTGTTATTTAAAATTGACGCCACCAATCTGAATAAAGATGATCTTGAACTTGAATTAATTGATTTTGGTTTGGAAGACATCAATCACGATGAAGAAAACAACCAGTTTATTATTCAGGTACAATTCGTTGATTTTGGTAAAATGCAATCTGCACTGGAAGAAAGAAAAATCAATGTTATTGAAACCAGTAAAATATATATTCCCACAACAACCAAAGAACTGCCACCTGAGCAGGAAGCAGAAGTAATGGCTATGATAGAAAAGATGGAGGAAGACGACGATATTCAGGCCGTTTACCATAACTTATCCTGACCGTTGGAAAAAAAATGGAACATACTACCTCCCGGTAATGTTGATGTGCTTCAAACCATTCAAGATCAACTTCATGTTAGCCGGCACATTGCCCTTCTATTAAAGCACCGTAATATTCTGAGTTATGAAGAGGCCAAAGCATTTTTTCGGCCGGATTTAAACACCTTGCATGATCCTTTTTTAATGAAAGGCATGCGGGAAGCCATTGACCGCATAGACAGGGCCATAGAAAAGAAAGAAAAAATTCTGATTTATGGCGATTATGATGTGGATGGTACAACTGCAGTTAGCATTGTGTACAGCTTTTTTAAAAAACACTATACCCATCTTGAGTATTACATACCCGACCGTTATAAAGAAGGCTATGGCATTTCCTTTGTCGGAATAGATTACGCCGCAGCGAATGGTTTTTCTCTTATTATTTCGCTTGACTGTGGCATCAAAGCGAATGATAAGGTAAGTTATGCAAATGAAAAAAATATCGATTTTATTATTTGCGACCACCATTTGCCGGGCCAGGATGTGCCAAATGCTCTGGCTATTCTTGATCCCAAACAAAATGATTGTACATACCCATACAAAGAACTGAGCGGTGCAGGAATAGGCTTTAAACTTATTCAGGCCTGGAGCATACAGCACAAATTGGCACCGGAAGCATGTTACAGCTATCTTGATCTTGTTGCTACAAGTATCGCAGCTGACATCGTGCCAATAACCGGAGAAAACCGTATACTCACAACATTCGGTTTGGAGCGCATTAACCAAACTCCCCGTCCCGGAGTAAAAGCGCTCTTGGCGTTAAATCAATCAAAAAATGCAGTAAGCGTTCATACCCTTGTGTTTGTGCTGGGTCCACGCATCAATGCTGCAGGCCGTATTGAACACGGAAGCAAGGCCGTGGAACTTTTGATAAGCGAAAATGATTCAGAAGCAGAACTATTTGCAAAAGCCATTAATGAAACCAATAATCAACGCCGCGATTTAGATTCGGGTAACACCACTGAAGCCATAGAATTACTTGAACATGAAATTAACCTTAACAAACGTTACACAACCGTGCTTTATAACCGCAACTGGCACAAAGGTGTTATCGGCATTGTGGCTTCGCGGTTAATAGAAAAATATTACCGCCCTACCATTATCCTCACCGAAAGTGATGGTAAAATCAGTGGCAGTGCCCGGAGTGTAAAAGAGTTTGATATATATTCAGCCATTGAGCAGTGCAGCGAGTTGTTGGATCAGTTTGGCGGACACAAGTTTGCAGCCGGCCTCACATTAAAGGAAGAAAACATTGAAGCTTTCCGGGAAAAATTTGAAAATGTTGTTTCTAAAAGTATCACTCCCGAACAATTAATACCACGAATTGATATTGACACAGAAATTGAATTTCACGAAATCAACGATAAATTTTTACGCATCTTGCGGCAATTTGCACCACATGGACCCGAAAACATGAGTCCGGTGTTTTGTGCCAGGGAAGTTTTCGATACAGGCTGGGGACAGGTTTTCGGAAACAACCACTTAAAACTGGAACTATTTCAAAAATCCAATCCTGCTCTTCGCTTCCAGGCGATTGCTTATGAAAAAGGCGATTACATTACCTTTTTTCAGAAAAAAACTCCAATGGACATTGTGTTTAAATTACAGGAAAACGGTTACCGTGGCCATGGCGGGATGCAGCTCATTGTGGAAGACCTTCGTATCAGTCAACACGCTTAGTGTTTCGTTTAATCACGATTTGTAAACGCCAGGATAAGGCCACTGCAACAAAGGCTAACGCCGCCAAAAGCGCCAACCAAATGCCGGTAGTTTTTAAGCCCAAAGGAAAAGCAAAAAAATATGCCAAAGGAATGGCCACAACCCAATAAGCCACCAACGTTACGTATGTGGGTATTTTCACATCATCAAGTCCTCTTAAAATGCCTATCATGGTAACTTGCAAACCATCAAACAATTGAAACATGGCGGCAATTACCAACAGTTGAGAAGTAAGCTTAACAATATCAGGTTCTGCACTAAAGGCATGTGGCAAAACACTAGCCCCTGCCAAAAATAGCAGCGCAAACAGTCCCATGGCTGTTAACACCAGTCTTACTGCGGCCAGGGCAGACTTTTTTACTTCTAACCAATTGTTTTGGGCTCTGAATTTTCCTGCCCGTATTGTTGCGGCACCACTGATGCCGCTGGCAAACATGTAAGTGAAAGCGGCCAGATTTAACGCAATACCATGTGCATCTATGTGTTCTTTACCAAATCGTCCGGCCATTAAACCTGCTATTGAAAAGGCGGCTACTTCAAAAGTAAATTGTAATCCCGCATTAAATCCTATTCTGGCTAAATCTTTAAGTTCTGTTAGATTGAGTTTTACTTTGAAGAAAAAATGGCGGATTTCTTTGGTTAGCGGCGAGCGAAACAAATAAAATAAAAACCCTATGCCCATGCATGAGCGGGCAATGAAAGATGCCCATGCCGAACCCATGTAACCCATTTGCGGCATACCCAATTTGCCGTAAATAAGCGTATAATTTAAAATTATATTAATGAGATTCCCGCTGATGCTAATTACGAGGGCAATGCGTGTATTTCCCAGCCCTTCACAATATTGTTTGCCACTGAAAAAAAATGAAATGGGCAACATGGATAAAATCAGCACATCAAAAAATGGTATGGCCAAGTTGGTCACCTCAATCGGTTGTTTGAGATGAACGAACAATCCTGAAGAAAAAAAGAGAATAAAAAAGCTCAGTAAGGCAATACCAAAATTGAGGTAGAGTGAATTTTTAAAAAGTGATGTTTGCTTTGTAAGGTCTTGACTTTCTTTCGCAGCCGTTACCAATGGTGTTGACGCATAACTTACACCAATTGTGAATACTAAAATTAATGTATAAAGATTGTTGGAAAAAATACCGGCCGCTTGCTCAGCTGAACCAAGTTGGCCGAGAAACATATTGTCGACGATACCCACAAGAATATGGCCAACCTGGGTAATCACCAAAGGCCAAGCCAATTGAATGGTGTCTAATACATGCGTATCCTTAAATCTTTTTCTCACCGGGCGGCAAAGATACTGTAATTGTTTTATTAGATTGTGTTTTGCTCCGGGAAGACAGAATTCTTATTCTGCCAATGCCACGTGCTTTTTGATTGCTTACTTTTGTTTTATGAAAAGTAAAGAAGAACTTAATACGCTCGTTGCTGAAGTTGCCGCATTGGCCAAATCTGTTGGGGGGTATATCCGGGGTGAGCGCGAAAACTTTTCTTACACACAAGCCGAAATAAAAGGGTTAAATGATCTGGTAAGTTACGTTGACAAAGAAGTGGAACACAGAATTGTTGAAGGTCTCAGGCCTCTTTTGGAAGGTTGTGGTTTTCTTGTTGAAGAAAATACGGCCTCAGAAAAAGGAGAATACAACTGGATTGTCGATCCTCTGGATGGCACAACCAACTTCGTGCATGGCATTCCCTGTTACGCGGTGAGCATAGGGCTGGAACATGAAGGAAAAATAATTTTAGGTGTGGTGTATGAAGTAAATCGCGATGAATGTTTTTACGCCATTGCATCAGGAGGTGCTTTTTTAAATGGTAAGCCCATACATGTATCGGAACGAAATTCACTATCGCAAAGTTTGATTGCCACCGGGTTTCCGATTTATAATTTTACCCAACTCGATAACTATCTAAGCGCACTTAAGGAGTTCATGCAAAAAACTCAGGGCATCAGAAGAATTGGTTCTGCTGCCAGCGATTTGTGTTATCTGGCGTGTGGGCGGGTAGATGCTTTTTTTGAGTATAATTTGAATCCATGGGATGTAGCGGCCGGAGGTTTAATTGTTCAGGAAGCAGGAGGCATTGTTCAGGATTTTAAAAATGGAAACAATTGGTTGTTTGGTAAACAAATTTGTGCCGCTAATCCCTCGTTGTATGAAGAATTTTCAGGTGTGGTATGCAGGCTCCTGGGCTAATCGCTTACTTTTTAAGAAATAACATCATGGCCCAACCCTCTGCCTGATCATCTGAGAGAAATTCGAGTCCTGAACGGGTGCAAACTTCGTTGAGCTCATCCTGATCGGTAACAAAAAATCCACTTAAGTAAAGCAGTGCTCCGGCATTCATTTTTTCAACATAAAGCGGAATGTCTCGTTTAAGAATGTTTTTATTGATATTTGCCAACACATGATCGAAAGGCTTTTCATGTAGCAAGGCAGACGCATCTCCCTGAATAATTTTAATTTCCTGACAATTGTTTGCGATGCAATTTTCAAGGCTGTTTTCCGCACTCCAGGCATCCACGTCGATACCTGTTATTTCTTTTGCGCCGAGCTTATGAGCCAGAATGGCTAAAATTCCGGTGCCGCAGCCCATATCCAAAACGCGTTTAGATTTAAACTCTTGCTCGAACATGGCTTTGCACATCAGTCTTGTGGTTTGGTGATGACCTGTGCCAAAACTCATTTTTGGCATGATAACAATTTCATGCAATACATCCGGTTCTGATTTATGAAATGGAGCACGGATGCACAACAAACGGTCAACGAATACAGGTTCAAAATTCTTTTCCCACTCCTGATTCCAATTACTTTGAGGGATATCCTGTATTGTGAATTCATAATTAAAATCCTCGAAGCGGTAATCTTCAGGCTTAAAATTCACTTTTAGGAGGCTATTCACAAAAGCAACGAACCCATCTTCCTTGTATTCGAAAGAATCAAAGCCTAATTCTGAAAGGTGGGCAATAAGAATCTCTGAACCCGGTTGAGGTGGCGACACCTTAAAATGGTAGGCTTTATAATTCATTAAAATGACTTTACAATTTCAGAGAACTCATCAGCATTTAAACTGGCGCCGCCAATAAGTCCGCCATCCACATCAGGGCAGTTAAAAAGTTCTCTTGCATTGCGGGCATTGCAGGAGCCTCCATACAGAATTGGTATTTGCTCAGCGACCTCTTTGTTGAACAATTCGACGAGGCAATTACGAACAAAGGCATGCATATCTTGAGCCTGAGGCGGCGTAGCCGTTTCGCCCGTACCAATTGCCCAAACAGGTTCATAAGCCAGTACGAGGTCGGAAATTTTATCCTGTGGCATCACAGATAGTATCTCCTGCAATTGTGTTTTAACAATACGTTGATGAACACCTGATTTTCGTTCGGCCAAAGCTTCTCCAAAACAGTAGACTACGTTTAAACCTGCCTGAAATGCCTGTTCAATTTTTAATGACAAAGTCTTTGCATCTTCCTTAAAATACGCTCTGCGTTCGCTATGCCCAATTAACACATAATTTGCACCGATGGATTTTAGCATTGGCGCAGATACTTCTCCTGTAAAGGCACCCTTCTCAAAACTGCTGCAATTTTGTGCACCCGTGTAAAAACCAGGTTGACTTTGTAAAAGTATGGCCACATCATTAATAAACGGAAAGGGCGGGAAAATAATTTTCTCAATGTCTTTAAATGCTGAAGTCTTTGCTAAAATATTTCCTGCCAGGGCTATGGCATCGCTATAAAGCGTGTTCATTTTCCAATTGCCTGCAACTATTTTTTTTCTGTTCATATGCTTAATTTACCCTTACTCTTGGATCCAAAATACCGTAAATAATGTCAACAAAAATATTCATTACAATAAAAATCACTGCAAACACCAGTGTGGCTCCCATTACTACAGGCAAATCGTTGTTATTTAGGGCTTCCACCACAGCATAACCTATTCCTTTCCAGTTAAATATCTTTTCCACAAAAACAGCTCCGGCCATTAAACCGGCCAGCCAACCTGAAACAGCCGTTACCACCGGATTCATTGCATTTTTTAAAGCGTGTTTAAATATTACCTTTTTTTCGGAAAGGCCTTTCGCTCTTGCCGTGCGAATGTAATCCTGAGACAAAACATCCAGAATTGAACTGCGCGTGAGTTGAATAATGATGCTAAGAGGACGTAAACCAAGCGTTATGGCAGGCAGCAGCAAATTGCTGATTTGCATTTTACGTCCTTCCCAAACATCAAATTCAAACAAACTTCCGGAAGGTGAAAGGCCGGTGTAATCTTTTAAAACGTATCCAAACAACCAGGCGAGCAGCAGGCCGGCAAAAAAGGAAGGCGCGCTCATACCAACAAAAGTTGACAGAACAAAAACACTCTTATCCAAAATAGAATTTTTTCTTAATGCCGATAGTATGCCTAACAGTACGCCAACTATGGATGAAAAAAACATAGCAGTAAAGGCAAGAACGGCAGTTTCGGGCAAAGTATCGCTTAATATATCTGAGACGTTGCGTTTGGAAATGTAACTTTTTCTTAAATACGGCACCTTCAGAACACAGGCAGTGTTTGATCCTAAACTCACTAACGGAAGCCAGTTGTACTTTTTAGGGTTGAGGTACCAAAGGCTTTGGGCATCAGCAATACGGTGTATGGATAGCGGAGAAAGATCGTTAAGATAATGAAGATATTGCTCGGCCATAGGACGATTTGTTCCTAAATCTTTCCGAACTGCATCCATGGCCTCTTTATTCGCCCTTTGGCCCAGAATAATGGAAGCCGGATCCCCGGGCACCACATTAAAAAGAAAAAAAATGGTTGAGATGACCCCAAACAGGACCAGCAAAGAGTAGCCGGTTTTTTTTAAAATGTAGCTGAACACTTCTGTTTAATTGACGGTAAAACGCTAAATTAATTAATTATATTTATGAAATGAATCAGACAAGAACAGTTTACACCATTGGTTCTGCTTAAAACTTAGGATTGAACTTTCTTAACAAAATACTGTGTTTGCTTGTGCTTTTCTCTCTCTCATTTGTGGGCAGGGCGCAACTTACCGGAATTGTATTAAGCGGAGGCGGTGCCAGCGGTTTAAGTCATATTGGTGTACTTAAGGCCTTAGAAGATAACAACATTCCAATTGATTACATCTGTGGCACCTCGTTTGGAGGCCTAATTGCCGGATTTTATGCAGCAGGATACAGCCCGGCAGAAATTGAAGTTATGGTATTACATCCTGATTTTTTGCTCATAACCCGTGGTGATTATCCATTAAAAAACAAATTCACCTTCTGGAAAAAAAACGACGACGCCTCATGGTTCACCTTAAAGTACAATTTCAGTAACAACTATCTTCAAAACATTCCCACCAATGTTATCAACTCGATGCCCATTGATTATTTACTTATGGAAAATCTTTCCGGAGTATCCAACAGAGTGAGAAGTAATTTTGACAGTTTATTTGTTCCCTTTCGGTGTTTGGCTTCCGACATACAAAACAAAAAAACTGTTGTTTTCAAAAAAGGTGATTTGGCAAGTGCCGTCAGGGCCGGCATGAGTTACCCGTTTTATTTGCGACCATTAATCATAGACAAAAAGCTTTTGTTTGACGGGGGTTTGTATAATAATTTCCCGAGCGATGTGCTGCTTAAAGATTTTAATCCCGATTACATCATTGGAAGCAATGTAGCCGAGCGAAACCCGCCTCCGGACGATGACAATATTTATCTTCAGTTACGAAATCTGTTAATGAGTACAACCAATTTTACGCCCGAATGCAGCAACGGGGTTATTATTGAGCCTTGGCAAGATGTAGGCACATTTAACTTCGAACAAGCAGCCCGGATCATTGACAGTGGTTACGCAGCCACATTGCGGCAAATTCCGGAAATAAGAAAAAGCCTGAACCGAGAGGCGGACAGTGCCGCTTTACATCAAAAAAGAAAAACCTTTCTTGCTTATAGGGATCCGGAAAAAATTCTCTTTAACAAAATAGAAGTGAAAGGCTTTAATACCAAACAGGCCGAATACATTGAAAAAAGTATAGTGTATGTGGGTGAACCTTTCAGCATGCAACAACTCAGAAAACGGTATTTCAGAATAAGCAGCAACGATAAAATTAAAAATCTTTATCCCTTGGCGATTGCTGATACGTTAGACAAATTTACGCTTCAGCTTGATGGTAAAAAAGAAAAACCATTTTACATTGATGTGGGCGCCATCATTTCAAACCGTCCAATCAGTGAGGGGTTTCTGAGCATGCAATACAATTATTTGGGAAGGATTGGGTTCAGCGCATACATCAATGGCTACGTTGGTAAATTGTATTCAGGCTCCTTAAGCAAACTGCGATTTGATTTTCCCGGCAAGGTTCCTTTTTATATTGAGCCTTCTTTCACCTGGTCGCGTTGGGATTATTTTAACAGCAGTGTGGTATTTTATGATCTGGAAACACCTCCTTACTTAATACAGGAAGACCGATTTGCGGAATTGAAAGCCGGCCTCCCCTTGGGCAATTTAGCTGAAACCAATGTTGCGGCAGGATTTACTGAATGGAAAAATGAATACTACGGCAGCGATCAGTTTACCAAATTGGATACAGCCGACATCACTTTTTTTGATTACTGGTATTTGCAAGGCAACTACCGCCTCAGCACACTGAATCGAAAAATGTACCCTACCGAAGGTAATCTCATCAATTTACGCGCCCGATATTTACAGGGACGTGAAAGTTACTATCCCGGAAATACCAGTTTAGATACCGTAAGTTTTATGAACCAGATTCGAAACCCCTGGTTTCAATTAAAACTAACCTTAGATAATTACGTGAAAACAATAAAGCGTTTAAAATTTGGTTTGTTTGGGGAAGCCGTTTATTCCACACAGGGATTTTTCAGTAATTACCAATCCACTATTTTGTCTGCTCCTGCATTTAATCCCACTCCTGAAAGTCAAACCTTTTTTATGGACCGATACCGCGCTCATAATTATCTGGCAGCGGGAGCAAAAATTATTACAACGCCTTTAAAAAATTTAGATTTTAGGCTGGAAGCCTACGTTTTTCAGCCCATACGGAGTATCTTAAAAACATCAGATGGTAAAGCAGAATATAGTGAGCCCTTTTTTTATCGGTATTTTTCAGGTTTGGCAGCCTTGGTTTACAGCAGCCCGATTGGGCCCATAAGTTTCAGCATGAACTATTACGAACAACCTGAAAATCCGTTCACCTTCTTCTTTCACATTGGTTATATCATATTCAATCGTAAATCAATTGATTAAATGTAAAACCTGATTTTCATGGTTAAGCGCATTGATAATACAAATACTTTATCAACTGAACCATAGAGGTAGTAATTACCACGCCTATCACCAACCAAATAAATTGCTTTTGTGGAATATAGTTTAATAGCTTTTTACCTGACCAGGTTCCAGTAATGCTTATAATAATTAAGCCAGGAAGCAATGTCAAAACTTCTTTTCCAATATAACCGTTCAAATAATACACCACCGCTCTGCTGCTATCAACCCCCATGTCAATTATGGCTGAGGTGGTGATAAACAAATTTTTCTCTAGATTAAAAGCTGCCAACACTATGCCTCTGATGGCCCCTCCCGTACCAACAAATCCAGCTATAAATCCAGATGTGGCACCTCCAAGAACCAGATTGCGGTTATTCTGCTGAAGCCGTTTGGTTGAATAAACAAGTAGGTAAACCGACAAACCAATAAGCACGATACCCAACGCCAATTCAATTTGACCCTGAGGAAAATATTTATTCATCCAGGCGCCAAGGATGACAAAAAGTACTGCGGGAATACCAAGTTTAAGGGCAATGTTTTTATCTATGCCCTGTCTGAACAACACTATTTTCGAAAGGTTACTAAACACGTGAAATACGGCAGTGATACCAAGAATTAAATGAAAATCAAAAAACAAAGAAGCAACAGGAACAAAAAGTATGGAGGAGCCAAAACCACTGATGGTTCCCAGCACTTCAGCTATAAAGGCAAGTATGTAAAAGATATAATATTTTTCAATCACACTTTTTCTTTACGCTTTACAAAAATGGCCACGATGGCGGTGGTAATTACTCCCATAATTGGGGCAAACATGGTGCTTTGAAGTATGTAGTTGGAGAGATTAAAATAGGCCTCTGCCTCCGTTTGCGTCATTTCATTATGCTCAACCACATAGTGAATAACATTTTCAAAATAATGCGGGGTAATGTAAAGGGAGGTAATGACTTGCATTAACGGACTGAGAAGCATAACAATAAGACTAATGATTAGACCGCTTATAAAACCTTGTTTGTAAGTCATAACACCCCGAAAATAGTTTTGTCTTTTATCAATTAGTGCAACCACATAAAAGGCTATTGCGGGGATGGCTACAAAATTGGTGTAGATATAATGCTTTTCGATTTGTTCATCGTGCCAACCTAATCCCTTTTCAAGCATCATCCACAATAACATCATGAGTGTAAACAAAACACCCCATTTAATTTCTATAGCATATTTTTTCATTTCAGATTGGTTTGGGTACGGTTTTAGAAAAAGAACTGCTATAAAAGCACCGATACTTAACAAATATAAAAAAAGCCGGAGAAATTCCGGCTTCAATTTGGGTTTAAGTTGTTATTCCCAGTTCACTTTAATTCCAAATCCTTGTTGAACACAGGTGTTACCGAACATTCCCAAATCACCTATGTTTGAAAAAGAAACACCCGGTCTGACTTCATAAAACAAATGGGTTCGCTTCCAAAACTCACGCTTTTTTCCCATTCTAAAATCAATACCCAGTGGTGCATTTAAACTCATTCCAAAGTCGGCAGCGTTTCTGTAATACTCATTTTGATAGGTGAAATTATCCTCGTAGTAGAGGAAGTAAAAGGGATAGTCCTGCATCTGGTTGTTATCGTTTACAGAACCACTTACACCGTATTCAATGGTGGTGTTTGAATTCAAAGAAATGCCTGCCGTTAAGCCCAAGCCCCCATAAAATTGCCACCTGGCTTTAGGATTTGTTCTAAACACAAGCGACACGTCCAACCGAATTTGATCAGAGTTATGACGCATGTTGTAGTTACGTGTAACGTTAGAATCTAGATAATAAGTAGAGCCATTCGTAACAGATACCAAGGTGTCGCTTCTAAACGCATCCGTTTTGGTTAGATTATTGGATAAGTCGGTAACACTGAAGTAGCTGAAACCTAAGCGAAGAATAGGATTTTTACGGTAGGCTGTTTTGCTTTTGTTGGAAAAACGAAAACCAACATTCGCCGCAAACTGACCATTAATGGTTGACCAGACGTCGGCCGATTGATTAAAACCGGTAAAATCGGCTTGAAGTAGTTTAGAACCTGGCGCCAATTTCTGGAACTCAGCTATTGTACCATATTGTTGTGCCTGAGCATACCAACCAAACATGAGGTTAACTTCACAAGCGTTAAATGCTGTTATGGGTTTAACCGTATCCGTTTGTGAAGAAAGTGGATAGGCCATTGCAATTAAAGCTGTCCAAATAATCAGTTTTGTTTTCATGGAAAAGAATTTTGAGGTTCAACGGATGGTTCTCAAGTTTATTGTGTAAAGGTACTACGCTAAAAATCAAAAATCAGAAAAATGAGGAATATCATGTCTGTTGAAAGTGTGTTGGTGTAAGGGGTAAAAGAATTTTTACAAAGTTGTATTTCTTCGTAAATTCCAAGTTCAATTGCTAACCCCCTAATGAATCACGAACTCTCTACAGCCGCCTATACCGCTGCCCGGTTTATTAACCAAACCAAAAGGCATGTGTTTTTAACAGGCAAGGCGGGCACCGGTAAAACCACGTTTTTAAAGTACATAGTAGAAAACACCCATAAAAAAACTGTGATTGTGGCCCCCACAGGAATTGCTGCCATTAATGCCGGGGGCTCTACCATTCATTCTACTTTTCAATTGCCTTTTGGGACATTTGTACCGGTAAATGTATACCATGCTAAAACTTCGGGTTTACAACTGAATGATAAAAATTCGCTTTTCCGGAACCACCGCTTAAGCTCAACAAAACGCGAATTGATTCGCGAAACTGAATTGCTCATCATTGATGAAGTGAGTATGCTGAGGGCCGACTTGCTGGATGCCATTGATGCTGTGATGCGGCACGTGAGAGGAAAAAGCCATTTGAGTTTTGGAGGAGCGCAAGTTTTATTTATTGGCGATTTGTTTCAATTGCCACCGGTAGTAAAAGAAGAAGAAAAGCAGGTAATGTCGGAATTTTATAAAAGTCCCTACTTTTTTGATGCTCAGGTGTTGAAGAACGACCCTCCGGTATACATTGAACTCGATAAAATTTACCGACAAAACAATCCGCGGTTTATTGATTTGCTGAACAATTTAAGAAACAATACACTGAATGAGGACGATGCCAATTTGTTGAACGATTATTATCAACCCGGCTTCAAACAAAATATTAACGACAATTACATTTACCTCACCACGCACAATTACAAAGCCCAAACGATTAATAGCAATTTCCTTGGTCTTTTGAAAACCAAAAGTCACCGATACGAAGCCGAAATCAGCGGGGAATTTCCTGAGAATATGTATCCGCTTGATAAAAGCCTGGAGTTAAAAGAAGGTGCACAGGTGATGTTTGTGAAAAACGACCTAAGTGGTAAACAAGCGTATTTCAATGGTAAGATTGCAAGAGTAAAATCGCTATCAGAACGGGCCATAACGGTTGAATTTGAAGATGGAAGAGAACAAAGTGTTGGAAAATACAACTGGGAAAACAAACGTTTTGTGGTAAATCCCCAAACCAATGAAATTGAAGAAGAGCTTTTAGGAGAGTTCAAACACTATCCGCTTAAACTGGCATGGGCCATTACGGTGCACAAAAGTCAGGGTTTAACATTTACAAAAGCCATTGTGGATGTGGCTGATGCTTTTGCGCCCGGACAGGTTTACGTGGCGCTTTCGCGTTTAAGAGATATGAACGGCTTGGTGTTGAGCTCACCGATTAATTTCAGAAGTTTAAGAGGAGACAGCAGTATTTCGGAATTTGCTCAAAGTTCAGAAAAACAAAGCGAACTCTCGGAACAACTCAATCAGGAAACCCTCAATTACCTTAGCTATTATCTGGGTTGGTGTTATGATTTCTCTTATCTCAAACAAGTACTTCACGAATTTTGCATAGAACTTCAGGACCACAAATCAAAAGCCCTGAAATCCAAATTCAGGGAGTGGCTCAAGGCCAAAGACCAGAACATGGGTGAATTAGATGCGCTGTCGAAAAAGTTTGCCGCGCAGTTGAACAACATTCTAGCACAACAACAAAACAATTGGAAAGAACATCTGGATAAACGGGTAAATGACGCACAACACTATTTTAGCCCCATGTTAAAAGATTTGAGTTCAGGCTTGCTGGCCCAGATGGAAGGTTTAAAAGAAGAAAAAAGAAATAAAGTTTTAAGTGAAAAGTTTGCGAAGCTGGAAGTGCAGGTGTTTGAGCAGATAAAAAAAATACGCAAATCGGCAGCTTTGTCTCATTCTGTGTTGAGTGGTTCTAATTTTGGAAAAGCAGAGCAAACAAAATTGGTGAACTCTGAAGAAAGGCATAAGAATTCAGGGGAGTTAAAGGCTAAGATTGAAGGTGAGGTGAAGACTAAGATTGATGGTGAAGAGCTCAAAAGTTCAAGGGTTCAAGGGTTCAAGAGTTATAAGGAGGAGAAAAAGGAAAAAGGGAAGAAAAAAGTAAAGGGCGATTCTCAAAAATTCAGTTATGAATTATTTCGTCAGGGCATGGGCATTGAGGAAATTGCAAAAACCAGGAATTTGGTTGTTAGTACCGTGGAAAGTCATTTGGCGCGCCATGTTAGTTCAGGTGATTTAAAACTTGAGGAGTTGGTACCTGAAAATAAAATTCAAACCATACGGGATGTTATTGGGGAGCTAAATGGTTCATTGAAAGCCATAAAAGAAAAATTAGGAGAAGGGTATTCGTACGGTGAAATTCGTCTGGTGCTGGCCACTAATTCGGCTAAATAATTTCACAAAAGGATGAGACCCGGAACTATAAAAAACACGATTGAAAATTAGATTAAAGTAAGCGATGATTGATAAGTTAGAAACATTGGTTCCTGAATCGACTTACCACATTTACAACCGGGCAAATGGCTTCGATAAGCTTTTTCTCACTGATAGAAATTACATGTATTTTCTCGAAAAATACCAACAGTTCATTTCTCCAATGGTAGATACTTTTTGCTATTGCCTAATGCCAAACCATTTTCACCTTTTATTAAGAATTAAACCTGAAAAAGAGCTCAGGAACTTTTTTGATACTAAGGAAACCCTTAGCGCAACCCTTCGAGGGTACAGAACCTTCGAAGGGTCTGCGCAACAGAAAGCTCTTAGTTTATTGATTAGCCAGCAGTTTTCTCACTTAATGAATGGCTATACCCAGGGCCTAAACAAAATACTTAACCGAAAGGGTAGTTTATTTATGCATCCCTAAAAAGAAAAAAGGTGAGTGACACTTCTTATTTGACAAATTTAGTGAAGTACATTCATCTTAACCCGGTAGAAGTTGGAATGGTTCTAAATCCTGAAGATTGGGCACACTCCTCCTACTCAGCATTAATCAAACAAGAAAATAATCTTATCAATGTCAATGAGGTAATTTCGTGGTTTGACAGCCTTGAAAACTTTAAATCTTTTCATGCCATACCATAAAAAATATAGTTTAGGACTTGGATCGAACTTCACGAACCCTCCACCAAATTTTTGATGGCTTCCAGTATTTGTTGCCAGGCCAAGGTAGAATGCCCGGCTGCCTGCTCGTTTGGGAAACCCTCCTGAGTTAAGAGCAAGAGTGTACCTTACCCCATTCTTTTGCAATACAAACCTTAGCGAAGACTACTTTTATTCCTTGTCCTCAAGACCTGAAAAACCGGTCCAGTAGGTGAATTGTAAATTCTATTAAAACAAGGCCAGTTGGGCCTCGGAGGCATGGGGGTTAAAATCGCTGCAGTTAAATTCAAACGCTTTTTCCTTGATATAGGTTTTCCTGGAAAGTTTGAATAATTGAGAAATGGATTCTGCTATCCTGCCCTCCCCGCGCATTCTCACGCCGCTGCGGTGGTCGCTTACCTTGCCGCCGTGGCATTCAATGATCTGGCTCCACACTTTATCGGCCTTATCCGGAAAATGGGTGGTGAGCCATTGCCTGAACAGCACTTCTACTTTGCCGTTTAAACGTACGATGGTCATGCCTGCTCTGCCCGCCCCGGCGTTTCCGGCGGCTTTCAATACATTGGGAATTTCGTGGTTATTTAATCCCGGAATAATGGGCGCCATCATCACACCGCAGGGAATGTTGTTTTTGTTCAGGAGTTCCATGACTTCTAAACGGGATTTATACGAGGCGGTGCGGGGCTCGAGCAATTGCCTGAGTTTTTCGTCGGTACCGGTAATGGACATCATGACGTGCACCAGATTGTGCGCCGCCAATTCTTTCAATATATCAAGGTCTCTTTTAATCAACGTGTTTTTGGTGATGATGGCCACCGGGTGTTTGTATTTTAAAAGGGTTTGAAGGATGCGGCGGGTGATGCCCATTTCGCGTTCAATGGGTTGGTAACAATCGGTATTGCCGGAAAGCATGATGGGTTTTGCCTCCCATTTTTTATTGGACAATTGTTTTTCGAGCAATTCAATCACGTTTTTTTTCACCACAATCTTGCGTTCAAAATCCAAACCGGCGCTGTAGCCCCAGTATTCGTGAGTGTTTCGCGCGTAACAATAGGTACAACCGTGTTCACAACCCTGGTAAGGATTGAGGGAATATTCCAAACCAATGTCGGAACTCTCCACCTTGTTGATGATACTTTTGGGGAAGGTGTAGATGATTTCGGTTTGTGGATTGGCCACCTGGGTTTCATCCACACTTTCCGAAATTTCGGAAACGTAGCTGTGTTTCAAAAAGCGATTGGATGGGTTAAAGCCTGTGCCCCGGCCTTTAAAAAATGGATTTGGAGCAGATGTTACAGATGTTTGCATACACGAATTTACAGCGCTGAATAGCATTGTATTGCTACAATTTGTAGTATTATGGTAATTCATTTCTTATTAAACTTGTGTAATCTTATAAAGGTTGAGAATTGTTTAAAATTTGAATTGATTAAACCATGCTGCGCGTGAGGGATGTGTATGGTTTAGCTCTTTTTTGATGAGGGCTTTGGCCCGAAATCAAAAAAAGCCGAAGCGAAGCCTGAAGCAGCCCGACCCCCAAAGCGAGGCACCGGAGTTTTTGGTACGTGACTCTGCTTTGGGGGGCACGCCCAAAAAAGTAAAGAAAAAAATGTTCGCCATTATTGACATAGAAACCTGCGGAACGAACTTTGAATTCAGAAAAGGGCGCATTACTGAAATCTGCATTTTGAAACACGATGGACTGAGTGTGATTGATCGATTCACTACCCTGATTAACCCTGAGTGTTACATTTCGCCTTACTTTACTAAACTCACCAACATTACCAACGAAATGGTGGCCGATGCCCCACGCTTTCATGAAGTGGCCGAAAAAATACTTGAGATGACAGAAGGCTGTGTTTTTGTAGCACACAATGTGGGCTTTGATTATGGTTTTATTAAAGAAGAATTTAAGTCGCTTGGTTATACATATAAACGGGATACACTTTGCACTGTTCGCCTAAGCCGCAAATTAATGCCGGGTCGCATTTCATACAGTCTTGGTCACTTGTGCGCTTCTTTGGGCATTGAAATTTTTGGAAGACACCGGGCAGAGGGCGACGCGGTGGCAACGGCGCAATTGTTTGATCTGCTGATACAACTGAAAACCCAGCACCCTCAATATAAAAATATGGGGGTTACTGAAATTATGACCCGCAAGGTGGACAAGATTAAACAGTACGTGCTGAATAAACTGCCCGAAGAATGCGGGGTGTATTATTTCAGAAACAAAGAAGGGGAAGTGATTTACATAGGCAAAAGCAACAACATGTACCAAAGGGCACAGGCCCATTTTAATAACGATGCCAAGAAGAGCAAAAAAATGCTGAACGACTTGCACAGCGTAGATTTTGAATTAACCGGCAGTGAACTGATTGCGTTATTGTACGAATCGGAAGAAATAAAGAAACACAAACCTAAGTACAATCGCATGCGTAAGGCGGAGGAGTTTACGCACAGCTTGGGCTATTTTAAAGACGATAAGGGTATTTTAAATTTACGGATAAGCGAAAGTGATATGGTTGAAGAGCCTCTGGTGTCTTACGCCTCCTATAGTTCTGCCCGCAGTCGCCTCGAAGCCTGGCTGGAAGAAAAAGAGTTGTGCCTGCGGTTTTGCGGTTTGACGGGAGAGAAGGCGGTGTGTTTTAACCACCAGATTAAAAAATGCAGGGGCATTTGCGCCGATGAAGAGGTTGTAGAAGAGTACAACAAACGCGTGGAGACAATAATTAAGGAATTTGAATTCCCCTACCCTGATTTTGTGGTGTTGGACAAGGGCCGTAAAACGGGTGAATACAGCGTGGTGCTGGTAGAAAAAAACCGTTACAAAGGGTTTGGTTATTTTGATGAAAGTGCAGGATTTCAATCGCCTGAAGAATTGAGGGGACAGGTGGGTTTCCGACCTTATTACCCTGATACAGGAGAGCTGTTAAGGCATTTTGTAAAAAAAGGAAAGGGGAAGTTGATTAAACTTGCGGCGGAAGTGTGATGACAAACTTCTCCTAACTGAGTTACCAGTAAATTACCTGTCGGAGGATGAAATACACATTCTTTGTACATTTGTTACATGAACAAAGATCTCAATTACCTCTCCATCAACCGCGAATCATGGAACCGCCGAACACCGGTGCATGTGGCCTCTGAGTTTTATGGTGTGGAGGAATTTATAAAAGGAAAATCCTCATTAAAACACATTGAACTGAACCTGCTGGGAGATGTAAAAGACAAACGTATTTTGCACCTGCAGTGCCATTTCGGTCAGGATACTTTATCACTGGCAAGAATGGGGGCTAAGGTCACCGGGGTCGATTTCTCCGACAAGTCTATAGAAGAGGCCAACACTCTGTCCAAAAAATTCACTGCCGAAGCCCGCTTTATTTGTTGCGATATTTACTCCCTGCCTGAACAGTTAAATGAAGAATTTGATATAGTGTTCACTTCATACGGTACTATTGGCTGGCTACCGGATTTAAACAAGTGGGCCGGAATTATTCATCGTTTTCTGAAGCCCGGTGGTAGATTTGTGTTTGTGGAATTTCATCCTGTGGTATGGATGTTCGACGATGCGTTTAAGGAGATTAAGTACAATTATTTTAACACCGGCCCCATTTACGAAACCGAAAGCGGTGCCTACGCTCAGCAGGACTCAGAAATCAAAAGTGACTGCGTTGGCTGGAACCATTCTACGGGAGAAGTATTGAGCAGTTTACTGAACAATGGCATTCAACTGATTTCTTTCGAGGAATACAATTATTCCCCCTACGCTTGTTTTCAAAACACGGTAAAAATAGATGAGGATAAATTTCAAATCCCGCATTTGGGGGGTAAAATTCCTATGGTGTTTTCTGTTGTTGGACAAAAAATTAAGCTCCATACCATGTGACCAAAAAACTATCGGGTTAACCTTGTTACTTATTTTATCTACAGAACTTATTGTAGGCTTGTACTGCCGGTTCAATATTGTTGCGTGCGGCAATTCGAAGGTCGGTGCAAGGGTTCTGCTTCAAATTCACTTTGGCAACTCCTCTCCAGTAAAAAGCTTCAAAATTCAATGGGTTCAATACTATGCTTTGATTCAGATCTTCCAAACACCTTACAAAATCTTGTTTTTTACCATAAGCAATGGCTCTTCTAAAATAAAAGTCGCCATCATCGGTGCTGATAGCAATGCATTTATGATAAAAGGAGATGGCAGTATCCAATTGATTTAAACTGTTGTAACAATTGCCTAAAACGAAAAGAGCTTTGGCATGGTTTGGTTCATTTTTCAAAACATAATTGGCATCCTCCATGGCCTTTGGAATATCCTTAAGCATAAAATAAGCGGAAGCCCTGCCAATGTATGCCTTATGATAATCAAACAAAGTAATGGCTTTATTAAAACTTTTAATGGCCTCTTTTGGTTTGTTGGTTTTTAACAAAAGTAAGCCCTTGTTATAATGACCCTTGTAGTTCTCCGGGGACACTTTAACCGACTTTTCCAGATAGGCCAGGGCTTTTTTATCCTCATTCTGCATCATCAGTTCAGAACCTAAACTATTCAATGCAACAAAAGAATCCGGTGTTTTTTTCAGAATATCGGTATAAAGTATAACACTGCTTTTCCAAACTTCCAATCTGAGAAAGGTAACTACGGCCAGAGCGCCAATAATAATGTAACTCAGATACTTTATTTTAGCAACAGGTTCACGACAAACAAATAATATAAGCATTGAAAAATACACCAAAGGCACGTACATGTACCGATCGGCAAATAACACTTCTCCGAAGGGCACAAATTGCAACACCAAAATTAATCCTGAGACACACAAAAAAAACAAAGCCGGTATTGCGTACTTTCTCTTTTTAAGGTTGTAAAATGTAATGAAAGAAAGGATGGCTAAAAATACAAAACCTAACACCAGGGCAAATGCCTTGTTGGAAGGATATGGATATAACACACTCAGGTTTGCGGGAAAAACAAACAAAATCAGGTATTTTATAAGTGCATACCCTGCATACCCAAGTCTTTCATGGTAGGGAAAGGCATGGGAATAATTTATAAACTGATCGGCCATTTGCGTTTTGATGTTGATGATACCAAAAACAAGGGATACCAGCAGAAAAGGGATTTTATTGAAAAGGTAGCTGAACCTAAAATTTTGCTTCAGCAAAACATCTATGCCCATTAAACTGAGCGGTAAAATAACCACGGATGATTTGCTTAAACACCCTGCAAGAAACCAAACAAAAGCCAACAGATACAGTTTGATTTTGGCATTTTCCAGATACAAAAGATAATACCGAATAGAAGCAAAATAAAAAAAAGCCGACAAAACATTTTTTAACTCGCTGATCCAGGCTACAGATTCTATCTGCAATGGGTGAAGTAAAAACACCACAGCAGTTAAATCCGAGAGGGCTTTGTTTTTAAATAAGTGGTTTGTTATTTGAAAAACCAATATGCCATTCAGCAAATGCAACAAAAGATTAATTACATGATGGCCTCCATTATAATTTCCAAAAATCCACCAGGCTTTAGCATGCAGAAGCATGGTAAAGGGCAAATAATTACCTACAAAACTCTGGCTGAAAAAGGCTACTACATTGAATTCTTTTACAGCTTTGTTCTTAAAAACCATTTCAGGATCGTCCCAGCTGATGTGACCGTAAAAAAGCAGCTTTGAATAAATCAGAAAGGTGAGGCCCAGGGCAAACACCAGAACTAAGTGCTCTTGTACTACTTTTTTTAGAATGGAAAACACATTACAATGATAAGAATTAATGGCTGAATTTCGGCGAGAAGAACCCTCTTGAAAACTGAATCCATCTTGTTTTGGCTTCCCAATTGCCTTACCCTTACACTGAATCAATCGAAGACGTAGCACTAAAAACAGTACCTCATCAAAATAAATAACGTTTTACTAAGAAATACGGCCTTCTTTAATGCTTCTTAAAATCATTTTATCCTGCTCCCCAAACACCAGGCCCCGCCTCTCAAACACCTTTTCTGCGGTTTCAAATAATTTTTCGAGTTTATAGTCCTGCAAGCCTTCGCTGCCTCCCCAGCTGAAACCGGGAATGTGTGTAGGCGGAAAACCTCCACCAAAAATATTACACCCTACGCCAACCACTGTCCCTGTATTAAACATGGTGTTGATACCGGTTTTGGAATGATCGCCCATCATGAGTCCGCAAAATTGCAGACCGGTATTCTCAAGCTTATTTAGGCTGTAGCTGTATAAATTAACGTTAGCGTAATTGTTTTTTAAATTGCTGTTATTGGTATCGGCTCCTAAATTGCACCACTCGCCCACCACCGAGTTTCCCAGAAACCCATCGTGCGCTTTGTTACTATAACCCAAAATCACCGAATTGTTGACTTCTCCTCCCACCTTGCAATGCGGACCAATGCTGGTTGGTCCGTAAATTTTGGTACAAAGTTTTAAGGCACTGTGTTCGCCCAAAGCAAAGGGTCCGCGAACCACCGAACCTTCCATAATTTCAGCGTCTTTACCAATGTAAATGGGACCCGCTGTTGTATTAAAAATGCAAGCCTCGGCTTTGGCTCCTTCTTCAAGATAAACCAGATGTTTATCGCCTATAACCGTAACGGTATTGCTAAGGGGCTGTGATTTTCTTTTCTTGGTTATTAAACCTAAATCGTCCACTATACCTAATCCACATTTTTGAAAAAGATGCCAAACCCTTTCAATGCTGTTGTAGGCATGGGTGTAATTTATTCTTTTTAACTCCTTAAGCTCATCCGGATTACGTTTTTTTCCGCGATAGGCTAATACCGTGGTATCAGCATACAAGGCGCAATTCAGATTCAGTTCCATAATGGCTTCTACCAAATTGGCATCAGGCAAAAGTTTTGAATTGATAAAAAAGTTATCCTCAGAAAGTTCAGCCGGGAACTTGTCCTTGAGGTAATCTTTGCTTAATGGGGTGCAGGGGTATTCCAGATTAGCTTCCCACTTTTGGCGTAAGGTAAATATACCCAAGCGTAATTCGCAAATGGGTTTAGTGAATGTAAAAGGAAGAAATTGTTTCCAAACTTCTTCCTCATCAAAGAGTACGACATTCATAGTTAATGCTTAACCGGTTTAGTAATCTTAAACTCAGTGCGGCGGTTAATTTGGTGTTCTTCGTCAGAACAACCAACACCATCTTTGCATTTGTTTAGCAGCTTGGTTTCTCCGTATCCGCTGGCTTTTAAACGACTTTTGCTTATGCCTTTACTCACAAGATAATCTACTGCTGTTTGCGCACGCTTTTTAGACAACCACATGTTAAAACCGGCGCTGGATTGTGAATCGGTATGCGATTTAATTTCCATAATAAACTTAGGGTTCTCCAACAACACATCCACAGCTTTATTCATGATGCTTTGTGCTGCCTGATCGAGATTATAATCGCCATAGGCATAGTAAATATTTTGAATAATGGTTACCGATAACTCAGCCTCATCTTCATCATCAGGATGTGTTTCTTTGGCCGCAATCACCACAGGAGCCTTTTTCTTTTTGGTTTCAGGCACTTTTGTAGTGTATTGTTTCGGGTTTTTTAATTCTGCTACTCTTAACCATGGATCTTCCACCACAAATTCTCCCATCATGGTTTTATCAGCCTCAATCATTTTAAAGGAGAACTTGCCGTTAAATATTTCAAGCGTTCTATAAATTACACCTTTGTTATCAGCAATGTAAATGCGCGTAATGCCTTCCAGTGCAGGGTCGTGTTCTTCGGTCTCAAACAAATAGGTTTTATCCACCGGCAAATTTTTGAAATTGAACCTTCCGTAATCGGTGGTCACTAATTTCTGAATCAACTCCCCATTTTCGTCTCTGACATACAAACGCAAATTAGGAATTGGTTGTTTATCCTGATTAAACACAGTGCCATACACGTCCATCACCAGATTTACATCGTCTGCATCCATCTCCTGAAGCGTGGTGCGGTCGGAGGCCAGAATTTTAAAATTAAATTTATCGCTTCCGGTAAAGTAGGTTTGAATTACCTTTCCGGTTTTATTGGTGAGTGTAATTTTTGTACCTTCAGGTAGGTCGATATCTGTTTCTTCTACAAACACCTGATAATTTTGATCGGAAGGAATGTTTCTAAAAGCAAAAGCGCCAAACTCATTGGTGGTGGTTTCTTCCAACACGTCACCAAATTCACCAATCAGTTTCAAACGAGTATTTTTTAATGCCGTTGACGGCTTATCACCATACAATAAATTTCCGGCAAAAACCAATTCATCCTCAGTGTATAATTCAGGCAAAGCATTGGGGTCCATTGGCAGGTTTTTAAAAGCAAACTTGCTATCGCCGTATTTGTTGGTTACTTTTTGAACTGTGGAATCGTTAACGGTCATATAAAACCGGGCCTTGGCAGCCAGTACCGGATCATCTTCCTCTACAATAACCATGTATTTTTTATCGCCTTCTAAACTTTTGAATGCAAATTTTCCGTTTTCGTCAGTAAAGGTGCTGTCAATTACATTTCCATTGGCATCTAACAATTTCACTTTCTTTTGTTTTGCAAAATCCCTAATGTCCTCGGTCATTAAAATCGTACCGGCCACAATTAAGGACCTATTCGAATACCTGTAATGATAAATATCGTCCTTGCCTTTTCCGCCAACACGGTCGGATGAAAAATACCCTGTTGAGTCATCTACCTGAGTTATACCAAAATCATCTGTGCTGCTGTTCAGGTTTAATCCTTCATTGCGAAGAAGTAGCCAGCGCGAATTTTCGGTTTTTGCAGTAAAAATATCCAAGCCACCATAGCCCGGTAAACCATTTGATGAGAAATATAATTTTCCTGATTTCGACAAATAAGGAAACATTTCATCGCCGTTGCTGTTCACCTCCGGACCAAGGTTATAAGCTTCACCAAACTCCCCGGAATCAAGCGGGCAGGCCCAAATATCTTTTCCACCGTAGCCTCCGGGCATATCACTGGTAAAAAACATGGTTTTTCCATCCTGACTCAGGTTTGCATGAGCAACAGAATACTCATTGCTGTTCAAAGGAAATTCGGTTGGCTTGGCCCATGATTTTCCATCTCTTTTGAACACATAAATTTTTGCCGTGAAGGTGGCCGACTTGCCTTTCACCTTGGTAGTGCGCGTTAAATACAAGGTGTTGCCGTCCGAAGATAAACAAGCCGGGCCATCATGATAAGGGGAGTTGAGCTCCGCTGCAAACTTTCTGGCCTTGGTGCCGTTTGCCCCATTCACATCACTTGTAAAAATATTTAAAAAGGGTTCAGAATTATTGGATGCATTGTCGCTCAAGTCAAACTCCTCACGTTCGGCGGCAAACAACAATTTACCATTAGCATATTGTGGCGAAAATTCGGAACGCGGCGTGTTGATGGTGCTTAAATTCTGTACAACATATTCGGGACGAGATGGGGATGTGTTTTGTAAATCATTGCAAAACTTTAGGGCCTTTTTGACACTTTCGTCACCTGGTTTTTGGCTCAGGTAGAGCTTGTATTGCTCGGCTGCTTCGGGGTATTTGTTTTTTGACTTTAAAATCTGGGCATAGTTAAGATGGAATTCCGGTGGAAAATCTTTCAGACTATCGCCCGGTAAATTAAAAGCAGTTTCATATGCTTTCTCTGCCTTGTTGTATTCGTTCATGGCCTTGTAAGCATTGCCCAGCTTTATGTACGCTTCTTGTTTACGCGGATTTTTTCCTTTTGTATCCGCCTGATAATAGGTGGCGGCTTCGTTATAACGCCCTAATTGAAATGCTTTATCTCCCTTTTTAATCTGAGCAAAGGTGTTGCCGGCGATAAAAAGAAGGATAATGGATGTAAAGATTACACGTGTGTTTTTTTGCATACTATAAAAATCTTGGATTAACTATTTTTACTTTTTTCGGACCCATATCGAAACCAATCATGATTTCATGACTACCGCCAAGGCGACGGGCATCCTGCAAACCTGTATCGTAGGAATACGCTGCGCGAATAGTGTTGGTAATATAGTACTGCATTAGAAACCCCGGACCAAAACCGCTTCTGTAAAAAGCGCCTAACCACAATTTTTTAAACAATAAAAAATTCAGATTTAAATCGGTGGCTACTTGCCCATTTACAAACTTAATAAGCACAGAAGGTGCGAAAAGTAAAGACTCACTGAATTTAAATGATTTGCCTGCTGTAGCAAACACGTGGGTTTTGAGTTTGAAACTTAAAGAGCCGTTGGAGCTTTGGTACTCGGCAATTTTAGGAGAATTAAGGTGTGTGGCACTGAGTCCGAAGAAAAAATCATTGCTTTTTAAATACATACCGGTACCAAGGTCGAGGTTGTTGGTGGTTTGATCGGGCATAAATACATTGTTGTTTTCGGTAATGAGCATTTTAATTTCATCCGTTTGAATCTGATAGCGGTTAAACCCGGCACTGAAGCCCATGGATAATTTCCATTCTTTACTCAACTTAAGAATATAGGCCGCGTTCCCATAAAAGCCAAACATGTTTTTAGGTCCAATTTTATCAGTTAATATGGTTACACCTACACCCAGGTTTTTATCATTGATGGGTGAGTGCACACTAAAACACGAGGTTAAGGGTGCGCCGTCAATCCCGGCCCATTGCTGGCGTACAGAGGCTGTGGTGGATAAGCCATTGCGTGCACCGGCATAGGCCGGATTAATCACCATTTGATTAAACTGGTACAGGTTGTATTGCGCATCCTGCTGCGCCTTGAATAGCGAACCGGTAAATACTACAACCAAACTAAGTATAAATTTATTTTTCATAAGCATTAATTCTTTAATAATTCTACCCAACCCTTAATGATTTTGTCACCATCGCCTAATTCGAGCACATAAAAATAGGTACCGGAAACCAAAGTTCGTAAATCGGCATCTTCGGGCCAGCGGACGGTGGTGTTATCGTAGCCGTTTCTGTCGAAGAGCTTATTGCCCCAGCGGTTATAAATGCTCAAACGGTTATTGGGGTATTGTTCAATGTTTTTGATGTGAAAATAATCGTTGATGTTATCGTTGTTGGCGGTTACCCCGGTGTACACCGTAACATCACAGGGCGGATTAACATCCAGCACAATAATGGGGCCACGAATGATGGAATCGGTAATTGAATTGCCACCGCCAAGCGGGCGTTTTACCAAAACGGTAAGGAATAAAGTATCGGCACCTAAACTATCCAAACGGCTGCAGTTGTTGGCAGGGCAGAGGGTGGTATCAGACCAAAGGTAAGAAATGGTATAACTTGGGTTGGCATTGCTCAGGCTGGTGCTGATGTTACCGTCTTTTTTTCCGCGGCAGGTCACGTGGTTAATCAGCACATCCAAAGTTACCCCGGGCAAAATGCTGAAGTTTTGCAAGAAACCCTGGGTGATGGTGTTGGTGCCGCCGTTTACCGTTTGCACAAACACCTCGCCCACGTTATCGGTGAGGGTGAGGGTGCCGCCGGGTGCAGCGCGATCTTGCCCTGCCGAGTTGATGACCTGGTGGGGAGATTGGGCGAATGCGCAAAGTGACACGGAGAGTGCGAACACCAAAGCGAAAATATATTTTTGTGAAGTGGTATTCATACAATTTGTATTAACGGTTTTTTAGTGCTTCGAGTTGTTTTTGTTGAGCTTCTAATTGTTTTTTCAAAACCTGTAATTCATTTTCCTGCTTGGCTTTTAAGCCATTATTCTCCTTTTGTAGTAATTCAATCTTGGTATTAAGTTCCTGTGCGGCTTTAATAAGCACTGGAATTAAATCACTATACATCATTCCATAATAAGCAGTATCATTTTCAGGCTTAGCTACAACTTCCGGTATAATTTTATCTGTTTCTTGAGCAATTAAACCAAGTTTGATTCTTCCATCACCATTTTTCCATTTGTAGGAAACCGGTCTTAGTTTTAAAACTTCAGTAAGTCCATAGTTTAGGTCGATTATATTGTCTTTTAGACGCGCGTCAGAAGTTTGAATAACTCCGTTTACCGCATGAACTGATATCCATCTATTACCTGAAGTTCCCAAAGTTTTTGTATTATCCGACCAAGGTCGAAAATTAGTTGTACTAGCGGCAAATTGGTCAGTAATTGTACTAAAAGCATTAACAGTACTTCCTATTCTGAATTCACCATTTGATGCCCCAGTCCACCAATCAGTTCCGAAACTGGTTAAAAATTCAATTATGGTTGTAGTGCTGCCTGAACTAAATCTAGAATTTTGAAATGATCCACCAGAGTTAACTTCGAATTTACGGCTGGGTGCAGCAGTGCCCAGTCCAAACTGACCAGAAAAGTAGTTAATCGTTTCTCCAGTGATGTATAGACCATACCGCTCGGCGATTGCATTCGATCCATTCATTATTATACGATGCCCAAAAATATCTGAACTATTGCCAGCTGCACTATTTACTTGTGAATAATTTCCAAATCTTTGGCCAGTTCCAACTGCGCTGGTTGTTCCAAAAAATCCGTAAGATACCCCTGTTCCATTAGGTTGCATGGCCACCTGATACCCATAATTTGCACTTGCATCTAAGGCCAAACCGACAACAGATGAGCTTATTCCATATTTTGGTCCCGATCCAGCTCCATCTACGTTTACATCTATACCGTACTTTGTAGATGCACCTATGTAATTATTTGTTACTGTTAAGCCTATAGGATTTGATGCATCTGTATTTGGGATATTCACATACAATCTCGAAGTTCCAGGCGCAGTAGTGCCTATTCCAACGTTGCCATTTGTGGCGATTCTTAAAGCCTCACTTAAAGTACCATTATTTGCCGTTTCAAAGGCAAGTTCACCATAGTTAGTTCCAGTGCCTGTTCTATATGTGTTTATTCTAGCAATATTTTGGGAAGTATTCCCTGAGCTTATAGAATTAAAGTCAATTCTTCCAACAGGAACCGCTGCGCTTATTGATGACCCTTCCAATTCCAGGGCCATCATTTGACCTGCCGAATAAACTTTTGAGGCACTTAATGAGAGATAACGCGCAGCACCTGCGTTAAAAGCAGCCGTTTGAGAACCTACAGCTACATTTAGTGATGCCAAATCTGCCATCAAAACCGGATTACTGTTTCCAAGAAAAATAAAGCGATCATTGGCATCTTGGTATTGCAGACCCCAACCTTGAAATCCCGGACTATGCGCAATCACCATACGATCAGCGTTTGTTGTACCTGATGCAAACATGTTGATCATGGCCGAATTAGTTCCTACTGCGGCGGGGAAAGTTATGGAACCTAAATCGTCGGTAAATTCCACATCACCCTCTGTGCCACTAATGTTAAATTTCTCAATTGTGCCATTACCAATTGCAAAATCACGGGAAGGATTCTCAATGTTTACACCCAAACTATCCCCCACATATAAACTGTTTGGGGTGTACATACCCCATGGTTTAGAGTTGGATGCTTTAAATCCTAATGCGCCCCAATAATCCCCATCAAATTGCGAACCAATGACACCTGCTGATGAGGCATAATCATTATTGTTAAATCCGGCCATACCTGCTGAGAAGTTGTTGCCTCTATAAGACACACCTTCAACGGCCGCATCAAGAACGCTATAACTCCATCCGGTTCCTCCTGCTGCTGCAAGATTGCCTTCTCTGAAACCTACGATGGTGGCTTTACCTGCGCCAAAGTCACCAACAGGACGGTACACTTCCAGATTGTACTGGGCGTTAACACCATTGGTTGTGGTATTGATGGCCACATCCCCGGCATTTGAAATTTGTATACGGTTAATGTTGTTTGTTCTGATGTTAAAGGCAAAATTATCGCTTGTGCCAATAAAGTTAGTTGAAGGATTTGTACCCGCATTACCTGTTAAGCCCCAGGCAAAAGCATTGGTATTTGACCAGGTAGCGGCAGCGCCTGACCCAGATGAAACAAGCATTTGACCAGCGGTTCCAAAATTAGCAGAGTTACCAAGACCAATTGCACCATCCGGATTAACTGTTAAGATGGCTGCATCAAAATTATTCTCAATCACAAAATTACCTGCAGCACTTTTTCCAATATCATAAAAAGTAGAAAGACCCGGTCCGCCTAAAAATCTAAACTGTGGTGAGTTTCCTGCTGTATTCACCAATTGTGCCATCATGGCGGTTAAGCCGGGGCCGATAAAATCAGGGTTCACAAAAAAGTTTCCTTGTGTACCGGCAACATGAAATCTTTGGGTAGGATTATTGGTATTAATACCCACAAGACCGGTATTTGTGATAGACATACGGTTGGTTGAAGCCGTGTAAAAATCTAAACCAAACTGATTGCCGGTTGCGGTGCGCTTGGATGCAATGGCTTCGCCGGAAACAAAACTGCCAAAGCGCAAACTATTTGTGGAGGTGCCATTGTTTAAACCCGTATTATCAACGGCCATTTCACCGGTGGTTCCCATGTTGCCATTTGCTACCACCTGTAAGCCAGTACCTACAGTTAATGCCGGGCTGCCATTATTGGTATAAAAATTTAAAGGGTGATTACTGAAAGTGCCGAACCAACCCGCTCCACCGGCAATTTGCGTTAACATGGTTACACCGGCATTGGAATGATTAAAACCGGAAGCATTGTTTGAAATAAGAATTTGTCCTCCATCCACATTCAATCGTGCAGCCGGAGCAATGGTGCCGACACCAACATTACCCGTGTTGTCAATGATCATACGACCTACCGAATTTGTTCTGAAAGCCAAACCTACGTTATCAGATGTTCCGATAAAATTGGTTAAGGTACTGGTTCCGGCATTTCCTGTTAAGCCCCATGCAAAACTGGCGACTGTGCTCCAGGTGGCGTTTCCTAAAGCATCCGAAGTTAAAATTCTATTCGCACCTTCACTGCCATTCACCAATCTAAAACTTCCATTCACATGCAACCTGGCACTTGGTGCATTGGTATTTAAACCTACATTTCCTGTCGCACCTTCCACGTATATGGCATCACTCACTGTATTGGAATTAATATGAAGATTGGCCAGAGAGACAAGGTACATGTCGTTGTCCGTTGCGTTCAAATCTCCAATGGCACCAACACGAGTAGTAGCGTTATCGTTGAAGGTCATAAATGCCCTTGAAGCGGCACCGCCAACATCCCCTCTCAGGGCAATGTGTCCGAAAGTATTATCCGGTGCACCTTGAGCGGTTAAGGCACTGCCCAAAATTCCGTTAGTGCTTATGCCATTTATCAACATACCTCCTGCCGCTTTTAACACCATACGGTAAACCCCATTGGTTCTGAATTGCAAATCAGCGCCGGTTGAGGTTCCTAAATAATCGGTAAGCGGGTTAATGCCGGCATTCCCGCCTATGGACCAGGAATTGGCTGCCGGTAAATTTACTGTATTAGTATTTGGTCCAACTGTTAATACATTACCTGTAACACTTAAGGTTGGTGCTATGGTAACGGAATTGGATGCAGGACCGGAGCTGAGCACATTTGTTGTGTAAGCAAGATTTGGGGTGATGTAAGCTGAAGATGTTCCGGATGTTAAAGAACCTGTGACCTGACTATAAGCAAAGGTGGGTTGATCGACACTCACGGTAAAGTTGTTGCCTGTTGTTGGAGAAACCACAGCGATTCCAGAACCGGTAATAGTAGGTGTAACAGCAGCCGGAATGTTAATTGTGAAGTTATTTGGACTCAAACTGCTAACCCCCGCTGCGCCTGCAGTGCTGGTTACGGCAATACTTGCAGGTGGAACGTTTATGTTAAAACTGTTGGTGCCTGCAGACGTAATAGTACCTATGCCGGTTGAGGTTAATGTAGACTGTGGACTCGCAGCTGGGGCATTCACCGTGTAGTTCGGGAACGTTCCACTTACTGTGGCTGCTCCTGTGCCTGTCAAATTCGTTTGCGGCACATTGATATCAAAACTGTTTGTGCCTGCTGAAGTAATGGTGCCGATGCCGGATGAGGTTAATGTAGACTGTGGGCTTGCC
>JALOMJ010000163.1 GCA_025455485.1 Bacteroidia bacterium
CCACAGTGCCAGAATAAAAACCTATTGTTCAGTGCTACCGGAGGCACAGCCTTTGTGTGGGCGGGGGTGAATGGCTTTACTTCCGTGGCACAAAACAACACCTTAAGTGCGGCGCATCCCACCCAAAGCGGGGTGTACCAGGTAACCGTAACAGCAGCCAATTCCTGCACAGCAGCAACTCAGGGAACAGTCACGGTTCATCCAACGCCAACGGTATCAGCAAACGGCGGTACGGTGTGTGTAACACAAACATTAAATTTAAATTCCAGTTCCTTTGCGGGTGCAAATTATGTATGGACAGGCCCCAATGGGTTTGTTTCCTTGTCACAAAATCCAAGCATCTCCAATCCGGGCGTAAACGCTTCGGGTAATTATCAGGTTTTGGCAACTTCACTACAGGGTTGTACCAACACGGCTTTGGCTCAGGTAACGGTAACGGCTCTGCCGGTAATTACATTTACCACAAACAGTCCGTTGTGTAATGGAAAAACCCTGAACTTAAACGCTTCGGCGAGTAGTGGAGCCATAAATTACAACTGGAGTGGCCCAAACAGTTTTACATCAACGCTGGTGAATCCATCCATCGCCAACATCACGGTGCCTTCATCGGGCAATTACACCTTAACATTAAGTGCAGGGCCCTGTGTGCTAAGTTCGGTTCAAAACGTAACGGTTCATCCTTTGCCACAACCTTTTGCCTTTAATACAAGTCCGGTGTGTGAGGGAAAACCCTATCAGCTTGGGGTAAATAATGCAGGAGTAACATACACGTGGACCGGACCCAACGGTTATAACAGCAACCAACAAAACAACAGTTTTTCTTCAGCACAAATGAGCCAGAGCGGAGACTACACGGTTCAGGTAACAGACGCCAACACCTGTCAGAATTTCAATACAACGTCTGTTACCATTCTTGCTAACCCGGTTGTAAATGCCGCAGGTGATTTGGTGTGTTTTGGTGAACCGGCCCAACTGAGTGCGGTGGGTGCAGATACGTATTACTGGACAGGGCCGGGAAGTTACACGGCCACGGGTGCCAACCCGCAGGTAAATACCACCATGAATGTTCAGGTATGGACATACACGGTTGTTGGAACCGCAGTGAATGGTTGCACGGCGGTGGCCACTACAACAGTAGCTACGAGGGTTTTACCAATACCCACACTGACAGTAACACCAAGGGTGTGTGTTAATTCCAGGGTGTATTTAGACGGGGATGGCACCGGCACGGGCTTGCAATACTATTGGAGCGGACCATTGAATTACAGTTCAAACCTGCAAAATACGTGGTTAGTGGCCAGCAACACAGGGTATTCAGGTACCTACAGTTTAATGGTGGTGGATGGTTTTGGCTGCAAAGGGTATACCATTGCGCCTGTAATCGTTGACCCTGAGCCAACGGGTCAGATTGCAGGAAAGCTCAGTGGTTGTGTTCCGTTTTGTTCAACATATTCTTTAGAGTCAACGTCGGGTGCTGCGGTAATAAACAGTATTTGGAGCTTTAATAACCAAAGCATAAACAGCGCAACAGTTAATTATTGTTTTACAACAGCGGGCAGTTTTGAGATCAGGGGAAGTTTTGAGGACGCCCAAACGTGTAGGGGCAGCATTACTCAGGCCATTGAGGTGTATCCGGTACCTAGTGCAAATTTTGAGTATTCGCCGGCAAAACCGGTGGAGAATCAGGATGAGGTGGTGTTTAGCAATATAAGTGGAGGAGAGAATCAAACCAAATGGTTTTGGGCCATAAATGATGGAAAAAACACGAGCAGCACAAATGAAAACATCAGGTATAGGTTTGAAGATGCAGGCAAGTATGCGGTGGCATTGATGGTAGAGAATACCTGGGGTTGTTTAGACACGATAGTAAAAAGCATTGAGGTGATGGTTGATTTTAATGTGTATATCCCCAATGCCTTTACGCCAAATGATGATGGCTTGAATGATGTGTTTATTCCTGTGTTGAGAGGAGTAAAACGGTATAATCTGCAAATTTTTGACCGTTGGGGAACGGTAATTTTTACATCGAATGACCCACAAGTAAATTGGGACGGTAAACTACAAACTTGTGCTTCTTAACACGAGCGGAGAGGAGAAGGAATTTAAAGGTACATTGAATTTGATCCGCTAAAGGTGTGTAGCTAAAATTTTTGTTCAATCCTGAGTTTTCCACTAAATAATCTGAATAAACCGGGGTTAAGCCTTGTTTCAATACTAAAATTGTGCTTAGATTTGTTAGTTAAACGTATTTATGGGAAAATTATCGGACAGGGTACAGCGCATTTCAGAATCGCAGACCATTGCTATGGCCCGCAAGAGCCGAGAACTCAAAGCCCAGGGCATCGACATCATTAGCCTGAGTTTAGGGGAGCCTGATTTTCCAACACCCGACATCATTAAAGACGCGGCTAAAAAGGCCATCGACGATAATTTCTCTTATTACACCCATGTTTCAGGCTACCTTGAATTAAGGGAAGCGGTGTGTAAAAAATTTAAGCGCGACAATGGACTGGAGTATACGGCCGATGAAATAGTGGTTTCTACCGGTGCCAAACAAAGCATAGCCAACGCTGTGTTGTGTTTGGTGAATCCCGGAGACGAAGTGATCATTCCTGCCCCGTTTTGGGTGAGTTACCTTGAGATCTTAAAACTGGCGGAAGGCAAAGCTGTGTTTATTGAAACGGATGTGGAGCAGGATTTTAAAATAAACGCTCAGCAACTGGAAAACGCCATTACACCCAACACCCGTTTGTTGATGATGAGTTCGCCTTGCAACCCCACCGGCAGCGTTTACAGTAAAGAAGAGCTTAAAGCTTTGGCGGAGGTGATTGTTAAATATCCAGAGCTCTACATCATCAGCGACGAAATATACGAACACATTAATTTTTGCGGAGGCCATCAGAGTTTTGCGCAGTTTGATTTTATCAAAGACCGTGTAATTACCATTAACGGCGTGTCTAAAGGATTTTCCATGACCGGCTGGAGAGGCGGTATTATGGCAGCGCCTAAATGGATTGCCCAAGCCTGCGATAAAATACAGGGGCAGTTTACATCGGCCACCAGCAGCATCACTCAAAAAGCCATGCACAAAGCCATGGAGCTGGATTATGAAACTTACATCAAACCCATGCGCGATGCATTTTTAAAACGCAGAGACCTGGTGTTATCCATGATGAAAGACATACCCGGTTTAAAATGCAATGTACCCCAGGGCGCTTTTTACGTGTATCCAGAAGTGAGTGCGTTTATTGGCAAATCCTATCAGGGCACTAAAATCAACAACGCCACCGACCTTAGTTTGTTTTTACTTGAGCACAGCCATTTGGCCCTGGTGCCCGGCGCGGCTTTTGGTGAAGACCGGTATTTGCGCATTTCTTACGCGGCTTCTGAAGAGGTGCTTCGCAAAGCCATGACACGTTTAAAAGAAGGCTTAGCAAAACTCAGTTAATAGAAAAAGATTCATGAAAAAGTTTTCCATCAAAAAAGAACGCATCCGCGAACTTTTTAAATCCTTTAACCACTTAAATGTGCTGATCATCGGTGATGTGATGATTGATAATTACCTCTGGGGAAGCGTGAACCGCATTTCACCGGAAGCTCCTGTGCCCATTGTTTCTGTAAAACGCAAGGAACAACGTTTGGGCGGAGCAGCTAACGTGGCCCTCAACATACAGGCCATGGGCGCCAATCCTATTTTGTGTTCGGTGATTGGTGTCGATAATGAAGGTCTATCCTTTTTGGACCTGCTTAAAAAACAAAAATTGTCTCAAAAAGGTATTTTAAAAAGCCGTGAGCGCATAACTACCATAAAAACCCGCATCATAGGCAATAACGCACAATTGTTGAGGGTAGACGAAGAGGTAGATGAAGATATCAATTCAGATGAAACGCAGCAATTGATTACCCTTATTTCATACATCCTGCACCATGATAAAATTGATGTAATTATTTTTGAAGATTACAATAAGGGGCTCATCAATCCCAAATTAATTCAAAAGGTGGTGGAACTGGCCAAACAAAAAAGCATCCCTACCTGTGTTGATCCAAAGAACAAAAACTTTAACGCCTACAAAGGAGTGAGTTTGTTCAAACCCAATTTAAAGGAGTTGCGCGAGGGCATTAAACAGGACATTAGCGGCGACAACATCAATGAATTGCAAAGGGCCGTGAGCAGCTACAGGGTAAAACAAAAAATTGACACGGTTTTGGTGACCCTCGCAGAAAAAGGCGTAATCACCAATTCCCGCAAGGTGAAGGAACACCTGAGTGCGCACATCCGCAGCATTGCCGATGTGAGTGGAGCAGGGGATACCGTGATTTCAGTGGCCTCCTTGTGCAGGGCCATGGAATGCGACGATATTTTAACCGCCGCCATCGCCAACCTGTCCGGAGGTTTGGTGTGCGAACAAATAGGCGTTGTGCCTGTTAATAAGGAACAGTTGCTTGAAGAAGCGCTGAACCTTGACTTTGTAAAATAATGCAGCACGATACCGTAACTCCTTACCAGGACAAAGAGACAAAAAACCAGCAGGTGGCCAAAATGTTTGATGCCATTTCGGGTCGTTATGATTTTTTAAACTCTCTTCTTTCAGCCGGTATTCATAAAGGCTGGAGAAAAAAGTGCGTAAAACTTCTGCAACCCAAACAACCCAAACGTATTTTGGATGTGGCTACGGGAACCGGTGATTTTGCAATTGCCTGCGCCACACTGAAACCCGAATCCATTACCGGAATTGACATTAGCGAAGGCATGATGAAGGTGGGCCGGGAAAAGTTAAAACAACTGAAGCTCGATCAGCTCATACATCTGGAGACTGGCAATGCAGAGTCCCTGCATTTTCCCGAAAACAGTTTTGATGCCATTGTGGTGGGATTTGGGGTGCGTAATTTTCAAAACCTGGAACTGGGACTTTCGAATTTATATAAAGTATTAAAACCCGGGGGAACCCTTGTAGTGCTGGAGTTTTCTTACCCTACCAATTTTCTTGTAAAAACCTTTTACAATTTTTATTTCTCTTACATCACGCCTTTAATTGGTCGTATTTTTTCCAAGGACCGCAGGGCTTATTCCTACCTCACCGAAAGCGTAAAAGCTTTCCCCCACAATCAGGATTTTGTGGACATTTTACTGAAACAACACTTCAAAAACGCAAGCTATAAAAGTTTGAGTTGGGGTGTAGCGGCTATTTATAAGGGAGAGAAGTAATTAGGGGTTTATGCGTTTTGAATTAAGCAGCGTTCGTCTACGAAAGGTTTTGTGAGGATGACGCCAGTTGGCTGTTAGCAGCAGCTTTTATATAATGTCTATTGTCAACTAACATACGATTTCGCGGAAGCAATATATTCCCATTTGTTTTTACTTTTTCTTTTGTAAATTAAATAGCCACCCCATGCACACAAGTTGCCACAATAAAATTCATAGTAAACGATAACATGTTTTTTATCAATTGAAAATAAAGGGATTGAGAAGAGATTGAGCCGTGTGCGACCGGGCTTATAGTAATCTTTTTTGAATTTTGTCCAACAAAATGGTTTATGCCAAACAGAGTCCTTAATAGAGTGGAATTGTTTCACTAAATAGTCTTTATCTGCCGTAGTAAAAATCGAATCAGCTAATTTATCAGAGAAGATATAGTTTATATAGTTCTCGAAGTCTGTCTTTGGATCGGATTTAATAAGATTTACGCTGTACCACCTTGAAATTCTTGGAGAAACGTGCTTGCGTTTTATTATTGGTTCTCTCTCATCTTTTCCATCATTCACAAGCATATTCAAAAAGTTATATATTTCAATATCGCTAATCAAAGAACTGTATGTTTGTCCATAAATGAATTGTCCGAAAACATTTGAGAATATCAAATAAAATATTAACGTCTTCATTTGTCTTAATTAAAGTTGCCGCTAACGTTTGGCTAAAGGCGCCGCTGATTTTCGGAGAACCAGTCGGATTTAAAGATAGAAAATTTGTCTGAATGCTAAAATACTTCGCGCAGGCCTGCGTATATTTCTAAGTGCGAAGCGGATCACTTAAATGGTGAGGCTATCTTTATGCTGGTGTTGCCATCCTAGTGTTATCAGCAGTCTTGATTAATCTTGCCTTGCAATTTTTAGTATCGCATTTACTGAAAGGTCCTCGTCAATAAGAGGCCAATGTATGCCATACCCTGAGGGGGAGATTTTATAGAATTTTCGTTGAAGTTCAGTAGCGCTCTTAAGCTTTTTCGAAACCTTATCAAGAGAGAGTTCGATTACTTTACCATCAATTGATAATGAAATCGAATTTTGTCCGAATGAAATGTCTTGAATAGTATGTGTTGCAATCATGATTTCTTAAAGTAATTGTTCCAGGATTCAATAATGAGGTCAAAATGTTGATATATTATTTTCTTAACTTCTCTTGTCGACGCCGGAGTCATGTTGTACGAAAACGCTTCTTTAATTTCAACTTCTTCGATCAGGAGCCAGAATTTACATTCCATGTCACCTTTTTCGGCATGAATGTGAGCTGGCTCAGAA
>JALOMJ010000164.1 GCA_025455485.1 Bacteroidia bacterium
AATGCTTTTGCCGGTGAGGGTAGGGGATTATACCGACTTTTATAGCAGCATGGATCACGCCGTAAACATTGGCACCATGATTCGCGATCCTAAAAATGCCTTGATGCCCAATTGGAAACATTTGCCTGTAGGCTACCATGGGCGCGCCAGCAGCATTTGTGTGAGCGGTCACAGTTTTCACCGTCCAAAGGGTCAGCAAAAACCGGCCGATGCCGAGAACCCGGTGTTTGGTCCGTGCAAATTGCTCGACATAGAATTAGAAACGGCATTTATCATCGGAAAGGCAACACAATTGGGGGATAGCATTTCAACTGCAGAGGCCGATGATTATATTTTTGGCATGGTGTTGTTTAACGATTGGAGTGCCCGCGACATCCAAACCTGGGAATACATTCCCCTGGGACCGTTTTTGTCTAAAAACTTTGCAAGCACGGTGTCGCCATGGATAGTAACCTTGGAAGCGCTTGAACCCTTTAGAGTGAAAGGCTATGAGCAGATGCCGAAATTACTTCCTTATTTGCAGTATGAGGGTAATAAAAATCTCGACATCAAACTTGAGGTTGTTCTAAAGCCTCAACATGGAGAAGAAAATTTGGTGTGCACCAGCAATTACAAATACATGTATTACACCATGGAACAACAATTGGCGCACCACACCGTAAATGGCTGCAACGTCAACGTAGGCGACATGATGGGCAGTGGCACCATTAGTGGTCCTGATCCAAGCGAATACGGCAGTTTTATGGAATTGACCTGGAGGGGTACCAAACCCATTCACCTTAAAGATGGCACGGAACGTAAATTTGTAAACGATAACGATACCATTATTCTGCGCGGGCATTGTGAAAAAAACGGAATGCGGATAGGTTTTGGAGAATGTATAGCCACTGTATTACCTGCAAAGCCATGAGACTAAGCCAGAATTTTATTTTTCTTTTTTTCTTTGCCCTTTCCTTTTTCTCAATGGCTCAAAACCGGGAAGAAAGAGCAAGGTTTTTTTTACAACAACTTGAACGCGAGGCCTACGACTCTTGTGTTGCGGAATTTGATGCCATTTTAACAAACAAAATCAGTGCAGAAACCCTGGCTAAAATTTGGGGTTCTTTCCCCAGGTATTTTGGAGAATATACCGGAGTGAAAGAAACAAAGACTGAATGGAAGGACAGTTTAGAAAAGGTGACGTTGCTTTGTGCTTTTGAGCGTGTAAAAGTGAATTTAAACCTGGTGTATGCGCCGAGTAATAAAATTGTTGGGATTACTTTTGTGCCTGCAGGCAGCACCGCATCATACAAATTGCCGGGCTACGCAAAATTGTCATCGTACTCTGAACGAAAAGTAGTAGTGGTAAGTGGAAAATTTAATTTGCCGGGGGTCCTCTGTCTTCCGAATGCTGTTAATAATCCTCCGCTTGCTATTTTATTAGCGGGTTCGGGTCCAAACGATAAAGACGGAAGTATAGGACCAAATAAGATTCTGAAAGACCTTGCGGTAGGCCTTGCCTCCATGGGTGTCGCCAGTTTACGATACGACAAACGCACACTGGTGTATGGAGAGGAATTAAAAGGGAACAACAATCTTGATATTCATGATGAAGTGATTAACGATGCTTTAAGTGCAATTCAGTTGCTGAGTAAGATGCCGGAAACAAGGGCGTCGAAAGTTTTTGTGATTGGCCATAGTTTGGGTGGTATGTGCGCACCATTAGTGGCCTCCAAGTCCTCAAAAGTAAAAGGCGTGGTGCTCATGGCAGCCAATGCCCGACCATTAGAGGACTTGTTGCCCGAACAAATAGAATACCTTTATTCGCTTGATAGTCTTGATATGAATGAAAAGCAAGACCTTCTTGCATTAAACAGACAAATTAAAAAGGTAAAAGATCCGGTGCAATTAAAAACAGCACCTGCTGATAGTCTTCCGCTTGGTTTAAGTTCAGCCTATTGGCAATCTTTAAAAAAGTACAATCAGCTAGCCACTGCAAAAAAGCTCAAACAGCCAATCTTGGTGCTTCAGGGCAAAAGGGATTATCAAGTGCTGATGAAGGATTATGAGATTTGGAAAAATGAATTGCAGGCAGCAGAAAAAAACAAATTTTATGTTTATGAAAACCTCAACCATTTATTTTTAAGCGGTGAGGGAAAAAGTACGCCTGCTGAATATCAAAAACAGGGCAATGTGGAGGAGGGTGTGATAAAGGATGTTGCAGAATGGATAAAGTTATAGGTACAACATCAGGCTTAAGGTCTTGACTTGGGCTCTAACGTTTTGTGCAAAGGCCTTGGGCCTCCGTCCGAATATTTAAATTTACAAATGTCCACCGAAACATACAAAACCCAAATGCGCGGCATAAGGCTTGTGCGCTGTTATGTGCCGTTGTTTCTTTAGCTGATTGTCAACGAAACAGTTCTGCCAAGGCCTATTTCGAGAAGTCTGTAAAGTGTCGATAGTTGTATATCACTATGTCCATTTTCAATTCTTGAAATGAAACTTTTTCGTGTTCCAGTCTTTTCGGCTAATTGTTCTTGAGTCATTTTGGATAGTCTACGCTCTTCTTTAATAATTTCGCCGATTGCAAAAGACTTTGCCTTAATTTCAAATTCGGTCCTTTTTTTTGTCCCGATTTTACCATAACGTCTTGTTAAATGTTCATCAAAAGTTGTTATGTTTTTATTTACCTTTTCTTTTGTTTTCATGTCCTTCGTTTTTTAGTTTTTCGTCAAAATATTCTTTCTTTATTCTTAAAGCACGGTCTATTTCAGACTGGGGAGTCTTTTGTGTTTTCTTTTGAAAACCATTGAATAGAACAATAATATTTCCTTCGTCAAAGCAGCAGAACACTCTGAAAATATTACTTCCGAGTTCTATACGAACTTCATAGAGTCCATCAGTACCTGTCATGTGGTCAAAGAACTTTTTAGGAATTCTGTCAGCCACGGTAATTACAAATAAAACTTGATCGATTTTTATCTTAACCTTGTCTGTTTGTTTGTCAAAAAATTTGAAAAAATAATTTTTATAATAAATGATTTGTCTTGTTTGCTCCACGTTTCAAAGTTAACTAATAATGGAACAACGTCAAAATTTATTTTAGGTTAATTTATTTGGTAGAATGTCGAGATACAATGGCACATAATTATTTTATAGGAGAGACTTTATCACTATCATCTTTTAAATGGGATTGACATAGGGTGACTTTCTCTCTTATTGGATCTTTTTAAAAAAGTCAATTTTTAAACTAAAAAGGGTGAAACTATTTTTGTATTCTATTTTGGTAGCGAAGAATTCTTTCATTAATTAAAACTGCTTCGATAGAATTCTTTAACAAAACGAACTTGCAAGCCTTTGCTCTTTTTCATTCATCCTTAAACCCAATCTTTGTGTGCGTTCCATCGCAATAGGGTTTATTACCTGATGCACCACAGCGGCAAAAGGCGGTTACCTTGTTTTTTTGTACAAGCACCCCATCTTTGCCTTTTACCTGGATATTGCCATACATTAATAAGGGACCGTTTTTTGAAACTTCCACAATGTGTTCTGATGAAAGTACTTCTTCCTTTTCATTTTTGTTGGTGTTCATATAATAACTCAGGGCTCCGCTGGGGCATTGTTTAACCTGGGCAATGATGCGTTCGGTGTTTGCTCCTTCCGGTTTTATCCAGGGCTTCTGAGCGGGATTAAACACTTCGGGTAAAGCCGATTGGCCTTTCCAGCATTTGGTGGAGTGGATGCAAAGACCCGATTGCCACACGATGGTGACTTCTCCGTTGCTGTATTCTTTTTTTATGTTTTTTGGATCCATCAGATAAGTTTGGTGTGAATATCAATGGTATTGCTGAGTAATTTTGAAACCGGGCATTTTTCGGCAATCAGTAATAAACGTTCTTTCTGATCGGAAGGCACCTCATTCGCAAACGTTATTTCTCTATGGATAAAGGTGACAATTTCCCCTTCATTCTTCTGACTCATGTTTAGGCGAACGTGAATTTCAGGGATGTCCCACTCTTTACGGTCGATGTACATTCTGAGTGTGGCCAGGGTACAACCGGCAAGAGAAGCCAAAAAGGTAGAATAGGGGTCAGGCCCTTTGTCTTTGCCGCCCGAACTCTCCGGTTCATCCATGTGTAACACGCCCTTTTTCCAGGTTATTTCACAATGGTACTTTTCTTTACCAATGCTGCCAAGTATATCGTCTTCAAGTAATTTTTCCATCTTCATCCGCTTAGTTATGGTGTGATTATATTGTTTAAAACCCAAAAAATTCGGTAACTGTTCTCCAACTGAAACCGAAGAATATAAGTAAAAACGCTACCGATTCAATTATCAATCGGGGTAAGGCTTTTCTGTCCTGCTTTACCTCGAAAAACTGGTAACGAACTATAATCAGGTATGACATAAACCCCAGGCCGAAAATAAAACGAAGGTAATGGTTGACTTCAAAATGCCGGCCAATTAACCAAACAGGTACCAGAAGCAGAAGAAAGAGCAGTACTTCTGTGGCTATAAAAAGGTTTAATGTGATGTATTCAAACAGGTTGTATTTTTTGTAACGAAAAATAAAATACAAATACAA
>JALOMJ010000165.1 GCA_025455485.1 Bacteroidia bacterium
GTAAGGGATTTCGCGCAAATAAAAGGCAATGGGCGCATTGATCTTGAAATGGCCACTTACTCCCTTAAAGCCCTGAATGTGGATAAAAACGGTTTGGACGAAATGGATCACCGCATTTTGAATTGTATCATCGATAAATTTAAGGGCGGACCGGTGGGCATCAATACCATCAGCACCGCAGTTGGAGAAGAATCTGGAACTATTGAAGAAGTGTACGAACCCTTTTTGGTGCAGGAAGGGTATCTGGTACGCACGCCAAGGGGACGTGAAGCCACCGAAATGGCTTACAAACATTTGGGTAAAAGCGTTTATAAACGGCCGGGGAGTTTGTTTGAAGAATAAACCACCTTGCTTTAGCTGTAACGCTTTACAACATCTAGGAAATCCAATTTTATAAATTCCCAGTGTTTGCCGCGCAAACAAACAGGTTCAAAATCATCATCAGCCGTTTCAAAATTGGTAAGATTCTCCAGGATTAAGTCTTCATCGTGCAGGATGGGGTAACGCTCAGCATGCAAGACCAGCATGTGTTTCAGCGAGTAAGTGCTCATCAGTTCGTGCAGATCCCAAAAATCTTTCTTACGTCCTCCTCTGGCAATCACATCCAATTTCATCGCAATGATTTCCTCCTGGTGCGCCATGCGTATGCCATCCATACTTTTTTCCGGACGTATAAAAGGGTCTGTATAATACACATCCAGTTTTACACAATCGTTTTTATCCCGACCCACATAAAATGACTTTCCCATGCCTATCAAATTTCCTGAAGGGCTGTCCACATAAGGATAGTGGGTGATTAAATGATTTTCAATGGCTTTAAAATTGGCTGTTCCGTAAGCTATATCAGTAAAAAGGTCAATATCGAGGGAGTGCCTGTGACCCAATTGCAAACTTAAAGCAGTACCGCCCACCAGACGAAAATTATCATAGGCCTTGTGTTGCATGAGTTCCAGCAAAATACTTCTCAACTGAGGTGTTACTGTGCTATAGTAAAGTTGATCTTTCAACTGATGCCCTTTTTTTCTGTTAGGTTGGAATAAAAACGGTCAATCTCCTGCTTTTCCTGTTCATTGCCCCGCTCGTTCACGCGATTGAGCACGGCTGTTTTTTGTTTTACCCAATCAATTTTATCAAAGCGTGTGTCCCAAAACAAGGCCGGCCTTAACTTTGAGATATCCGGCACACTGTTTTGTTGTTTTTTCTTTTCCTCAGCGATATCGTAGTAGACTTGCAGCAGCATAAAAAAACCTTCTTCCAATTGCAGTGCTTTTTCAATCTTTAGAGATAAGTTAGTGTTCATTCTTCGTTTGCCTTTAGTAATGGATACCAAAGTTTGGGGAAACTCCTGAATGGACATGGCAAAACGCCCCTTGGGGAGTTGGCGAATCTTTAGCTCACGTTCAAGAACAATCCCGGGATGCAATCCTTTTAATATTGAGATGGAAGAAGTCATGATCAAAAATAAACAATTTTGTTTACACAAAGTATTTACCAATGTCACTTTTAAATTAAACAGTTCATTTACAGGTGTTTAAAAATAAAATATCTGAAATCTTCCTCTTTCAAAGCTAAATTCCGGGACGAGTAAAAAACGAGTACATTTGGTTTTTTGTTCATGTTTCATTTCCTTCTTCGCACCATACCCCGCCCTATCCTGATTTGGTTTAGTCTTGGCTTTAGTAAAATTGCTCCGATTCTATACTATGGTGATAAATATGAAGATCCTATCTCAGGAAAAACCTACCGTAAGTTTTTACCTTATGGGTATGGTGGCCGTGCAAAACGGAATAATGTTTTATGCCCCGGAAGCCTTTCATTAGAACGCCACAGGCTTTTGTGGCTGTACTTAAAAAACAAAACCAATTTTTTTTCAGCGCCTCATAAAATGCTGCACATTGCGCCTGAACAGTGTTTTTATAAATTGTTCAGAGGAATGAAAAACCTGGATTACACAACCGGTGATTACAACAGTCCTATTGCCGACGTGCATTTTGATTTACATCATGCGCCTTTTGCCGACAATAGTTTTGATGTTATTTTTTGTAATCACGTTTTGGAGCACGTGCAGGATGCCAAACAATGCATGCGGGAGTTGTATCGCATGACCAAACCCGGAGGCTGGGGAATATTTCAGGTTCCGCTGGATACCACGCGGGCCGCTACATTCGAAGACAGCAGCATCACCAGTGAAGAAGACCGGGAGAAACACTATTGGCAAAAGGACCACTTGCGTTTGTTTGGATTGGACTACAAAGATCAACTGGAGGCAGCAGGCTTTGATGTTAAGGTCGATGATTTTGTGAATACCTTAAGCGCTGAGGAGGTTGACCGTTACCGCTTACCGGCGGGAGAGATGATTTATTTTTGTACTAAAAGAGCTTAGTTTTTTATGTACTCCTCAAAACTGATGCCTTTATGGAATTCCTTTGAATAGATGTATTCGTAAATTTTATCGGCCCATTGTTTGTGACTTCGGCTATCGTCGAACACCTCATAACTAAAGGGTTTACTGAAATGGATGCGAATGTCTTTTTTATTTGCCCTGAACATTTCATCGGGTAAAAACAACATTTCGATATTGGCCTTGATGCCTATTTTTTTTCTGAACCGCGCAAAATTGTAAAAGAACTGCGAGTTGGCACCTTCAATAAATACGGGCTGAACCAATCGTTTGTGATCGATGGCCTGCGTAACAAAACTTTTTTTCCAACTCAAATCCCTCACCTTGCCGTCTATCTTTCTTGAAACCAGTCCCGCCGGGAAAATAAGCACTGCCCCACCCAATCGAAAGATCTCCTCCATGGTCCGTAAAGAACCTGCTGAAGCCGCGCCCAGTTTGTTCACGGCAACAAAAACATCTCCGTAATTACTCACGTTTTTCAGAATATCGTTTACAAAAAAATGCACATCCGGTCGTATGTCTCCCACCGCTTTGATCAGCGCCATTCCATCAAGCCCACCCAGAGGATGATTGCCTGCTATAGTAATGTTTCCGGTTTTGGGAATCCACTCTTCGTTCACAGAAATCACCTTTACCCCAAGATAATCCAATGCTTTGCTGTTAAAATCCAGGCCTCTCTCATCCTTTAACAACACCATAGCCCGGTTGATTTCCTGCTCATGCAGTTTTCGTTTCAGCCAATTGATCGCAAATCGCGGAAGCCAACGGTACAATTTTTTGGCCTTGTGTTTCAGGATGTGTTCAATGTCAACGAATTTCTTTTCGATCATATCAAGGCTTAAAGATAAAAGAAATCATGAATGAAAAGGTGCGATTATACCCCCTGAGCCGAATGTTTTGTGTCGGGCAATACGTTGGCCAAAGTCCATTCGAGCTTTTTTACATAGGCTTGTTTGCGCACCTTGCAATCGCTGATAGCGCAAATACTGCAGGAAGAAGGTAAACAAGGGTCGGCATGAATAAAAAACTCAATCTCAAAGCTTAGGTTACTTAAAGCCAGCTTACTCAAGGCGTCTACCTCCGTGTGAGCCTCCTCCAGACTAAAATACCATGGGAGGGTCATGTGACAATCCACATGCACTACCGAGCCGTACTTCACCACGCGCATGTTGTGAATGTCAATCCAGTTTTCTTTGCGGTGTTGCTGAAGAAGTTCAATGAGTTGTTTTAATTTCACCAGGTCGGCCTTGTCCATCAGGTTAAACACTGAATCGCGAATAAGGTGAAAGCCTGTGTAAGCAATCATTAAACCCAAAATTATGGTAATCACCAGGTCAATCCAATTCCAGCCGGTAAAATAGATCAGAGCCAAGCCCAGCACTAATCCAAGGCTGCTCCAGGTATCGGTTAAAAGGTGTTTGCCATCCGCTTCAAGTGTTGTTGAATGGAGATGTTTTCCTTTTTTGATCAAAAATTTACCCATCAGGTAATTTGCAAGGCCGGAGAACACCGTCATGTAAACGCCTTTATCAATATTGGCCAATTCATGCGGAGCAAAAAAGCCGGAAATGCCTTCAAACAACATCACCGCGCCTGTAATAAAAATCATACCCCCTTCTACCCCACTGGTCATGAACTCAATTTTACCATGACCGTAAGGATGATCCTCGTCCTTGGGTTTAGCCGCGTAATACAAACCATAAAGCGCCAACACCCCGCTGAGCACGTTAATAATAGATTCAAGGGCATCGGTAAGAATACCCTGGGAGTTGGTGAGGTAATAGGTAAAGAACTTAAAGCCCATCAGCAGAGTGCCGATAAACAGCACCCATTTCATGGCTTTTATTTTTTCTTTTGCTTTAATCACGACAAAGTGAAGGTATTAATTTTTTGAAACCTCAACTATTCGTTACTGAATAAAAAAACGAAACGACCTTTTTGGTGTAAAACTGCAGATAGCCTGAGTTGCGGCCAATAAAAAAAGGGCAAACCAACCGGTCTGCCCTTTTGCTTTTTTACATAAAGATTAAAGTAACGACACGTTAATCGCGTTGATGCCTCTTCTGCCTTGTTCGGTTTCAAACTGAACTTTATCGTTTTCGCGAATCTCGTCGTTAAGACCAGAAACGTGAAC
>JALOMJ010000057.1 GCA_025455485.1 Bacteroidia bacterium
CCAAAAGCAAATCATAATACCCTTTATGATCAATAACCCCATTTTCTTTTGCATACTGCATCCAATCACTAATGAGGGAATCCCTTTTTCCAGGAAACTGTTGCGACAAATCAGTCATTTCTCCCGGGTCTTTTTCAAGGTTATACAGCTGCCAGGTGCCATTACCGAAAGGTTTACCCAATCGAAGAATTTTCCAATCACCTTTGATATAGGCTTTCCCCTCAAACAACTCCCAGCCCATGCCTCTCACAACGTCCAGCTCAGTCACTTTTCCATTCAGCAATGGAAGAAAGGATTTTCCAAGGGGTTTTACAGGGGTACCTTTTGTTTCCTGAGGATAGTTAGCTCCTGCAAGTGCCAATACCGTTGGCATGATGTCAGACACATGAACGAAGCTTTTATTCCATTCACCTTCGTGCTTTGTTCCGGAAGAAGGCATTTTGATGATTAATGGCGCCCTAATACCACCTTCCGCAGTGAAAGCTTTAAATAGTCTTGACGGTGAAGAAGATGCCTGAGCCCATCCCGGACCCATATCAATTAAAGAGCCGGGCAAGCCACGGTTTTCTAACGTATTATCAAAAGTGCTTATATATTTTCCATCTGCATTGCCGGGGTAGGCAGTAACCGGCGCACCATTGGCACCATTGTCAGACAAAAAAAGTATCATGGTGTTGTCATACATCCCTTCCTGTTTCAGGTAGTTTAGGAGGCGGCCAATGCTCATATCCAGGTAGTCCACCATGGCTGCGTAAACCTCCATGGTTCGTGCATACACTTTTTTCTGCTCGGCATTTAGGGATTCCCATTTTGGAACTCCGCTGGGTGCAAAACCGTTCACGTCCTTTGACACGATGCCGAGTGCTTTTAAGTTGTTGAGCCTTAGGCTGCGTAACGAATCCCATCCCATGTCGAATTTCCCTTTGTATTTTTCAACATATTCTTTGGGTGCATGTAAGGGGTCATGGGGAGCCGTATAGGCAGCATACATAAAGAAAGGTTTATGGTCTGCTTTGTGTTTTTCAATGAAGTTAATCAGTGTGTCGGTGTAGTTTTTTGTTGAATAGAAATCATCCGGAAGTTTTGCTACTTTTTTTCCATTCACCCTGTAATCTAAGCCCTCTAAAGGGGATAATGACTTTTGGTCAGCGTAATGGCTTCCTCCTCCCTGTAACAAAACAAACGATTCTTCAAATCCTCTAACATCAGGGGTTTGTCCTTCTTTATCTCCCAGATGCCATTTGCCTGCCATGTAAGTATGGTACTCATTCTGCTTCAATATTTCAGGAAGGGTCACAAGTTGTTCATTCAAATGTCCTGAATAGCCGGGCAGCCCTTCTAATGCAGGATAAATCATTTCGCTCATGGTACCCAAGCCGGTAATATGGTTGTCATATCCTGTGAGTAAGGATGAACGGGTTGGAGAACAGGTTGGCAAAACGTGAAAAGAGGAGAAGAGCATACTCTCCTTCGCAAACTTATCGAGAACCGGTGTTTGTATGTCTCCGCCAAATGGGCCAATGTCGCTGAAGCCTAAATCATCAGCAACGATAAGGATAATATTGGGTTTGGTTTGAGCTTCTTTCTTTTCATTTTTTTGTTCCGGTGAATTGCATGCTGAAACTATAATTAGAACAAGCATGTAAAAGAAATTTTTTTTCATCGATTATACGGTTTTATGTAGTTTGTATTTGAGTAAAATTTATCTCCAATAGTTGCAGGACAAATTTATAAAAAATGGATACAGTATCATTACTTCGCTCTTTCTTTACTTTATATTTGAATTTCTCTGCCGAACCTACCCTTATCGTCGGCAAGAATAATAACGCTATTCAGATGCTTGGCTTCCGTTTTTGGCTGAGAGGTTTTACTAAAAGAGAACGCAGCTGTTAAAAGCAAGGTTGACGAGATGAGAAGATTCTTTTTCATATTAATTTTAGGTCTTGATTCAAAGGTTATTTAGTTTATCATAAATTGAAACTTTGTTTAATGCTAAACTTCAAGCGATTAGCCGTTCCCGAAGCATCATCGAAATCAATTCTTTTTTCTCACAAGTTATACTTGATTCATGGTAATAAAAGATCCTTTTACTGCATTCATCTTATTTAGGAAAAACAAACGTTAATGCAGCCCTTATGCCAAAATCAGCTCCATTGCCATCCGGTGAGGCCACCTGGATGCGGGGACCAATTAATAAGGAAATTATTTGCTTGCCTAACTTAGTTACACCGGTCACTGAGGGAGTAATAAAGGCAGTGGTATTACCTGCCTCCCAATTCTGGGTTATTTCAGCCATAATTCCAAGGCCGGCGCCACTTTTCCAGTTGTAGGCAAAAAAAGGTTGCATGTAAAGAAAGTTCACATCACTCCGGTTTTCATCACCGGCTATCGACCATGTTTGGCTAACCAATGCGCCTATTGTCATACCATGCTTTTGTAATAATGCTAAAGCTGAAGGTCCGACTCCTAACTTTTTTCCTCCCAAGAATTCATTGGTCGCAGTTGGAACCAAAAACACCGGACCAACTCCCCACAAAAAGCCTTTCCTTGCGTTTGAAGGCGAAAAAAATGCGCTGATGCTGGCATCGCCCAAGCCGGATTGGCTGGTTTCTTTTCCGGTAATATTTTTTTGGGAAACAATGGGAATAATATATCTGGTAATAAGGTTGAGTTTTTTTGACAGGGTTATTGGAATTACCGGCTGAAAGTTCATGGTATTTTTGTAACCGTTATCTTCACCAATCCCTACATCGGTATTGTTTTGAAAGGGCACACTGATAAGTGAAGCAAGCGGGTTGTTCAACTTCTTGGCAAGTTCACCGGCATTAGCTGATTGTGGTGCAGGTTTCAGCGTATCCTGCGCCATTATTGAAAGCGTCAGGCAAAAAGAACAAAACGATAGTACGATTATTTTTTTCACTTAGATTTTTTAGTGTAAAAAGGCCAACCGGTGAAAACGGTCGTTTAAACAAGCTGGCCTTATTCTATATTTTTTAATCGATGCTTCCTTGAATTAGCCTACCAAACCGAGCTTGTAAATTTGATTCGCTGTCTTCCAGGCGATGTTCTCACGCTCCTCTGCTGACAGTTTGGTCTGGATAGCGGTGCTTAGGTTTTCCCTTATCGAATGATTCGATGAAATGGCGCTGAGGTCGCTGCCGTACATGATCCGTTCAGAGCCTATGATGGAGATGGCGTGACGCAGGTGCTCCGGTGAGGTGTCTGTCATGTCGAAGAAAACGTTGGCGTTGCGCATGGCTACAGACAAGCAGGCATCGAAGGACGCTTGTATGCCCCGCCCCATTTTCGTGAGGACGATGGGAACCGTAGGAAAATTAGCTGCCACCTCGTCCACCCATATAGGAGAAAAGATATAGTAGTGCACGCCTTTCCAGCCCGAGTATCCGGTTGGGAACATGATGGGCAGGTCACCCCGCGTTTTGAGTACTTCCATAATTGGAGCCATATCGCGGGAGATTTTAATCGGATGAAGTTCGGTTGTAATCGGCACAATCTCACCCACGCCACGCGTGGCGCTCATGGCAGGGCTCTGCAGTTCATCGGCGATTTGACGTACCACCTTGCTGACCTCGCCACCATAGTCTAATCCCAGCGTGCCCCTTGCCGCTGCATTCGACACGGCTTCGGGCCGGTAGATGGGGAAGAATCGCCCCTTGCTCTTTTTGGCAGCATCAATCACCATCTGGTTATTGGTGCCTTTGCCGGGTGCGGTCTGCACGATGGCGTGAGTTACGCCATACTTGTCCATAGCCTCCAATAGAATCTTTGAATCGTCTACGGCACCTTCGCTCACGGCCTTGGCAAACTTTTCCGGCTGTTTGGTGCGAAGTGCGCCCCAGTCCTGAGGGCTGTGGATGGTTGGTGCCAGTTCCTGGATAGTTGGTCCGGAGCCTAGGTGGCAGTGACAATCTATCAGATACTTGGTAGGCGCCCATGAAGGCCTTTTGCTGAGTGCCGCCACGGCCGGGTCGTCATCGGCTTTTGCGGTAAATGGAACCATGCCGACCACCATAGCAGCGGAGGTGGCGGCTGATAACTGAAGAAATTTGCGACGCGAAGTCTCACTATTTAATCCCTCTGGTTTTTGTTCATCGGGGCTGTTTTGCTGATTTTCATTATTTATTTTCATGCTTCTTTATATTAAATTTTGATTTGGCTTCTTTTCCAATCCTTTCAGCCAAGGGTGTTCCAATATCAACACCAATATTCTCCGATTCATTAGTGTTTATGTTGTTGAGAACAGACGGAAATTAAGGTGTTGTGTTCACCTTAATTTTTTTGATTTTGCCGTTGAACTTTGATTGAATGCCATAATTCGTTACCGGAGTGCCTTCGTCAACACCGATATCTGCAAGATCGTCTACTGAAAAAAGGCCCGGTTGCGTTTTGCTGATTTTTCCTTCAGCGGTTTTATTGCCATTGATCAGAATGGTGCCCAAACCTCCTTTTCCGGGGCCGCCCCCGTCGTAATGAAAGACAAAAACAACAGTATTTTTTCCGGGTTTAAGCGCCTGCGACGACACAATATCCGTGGATTCAAGACCAAGGTAATTGTAGGTGAAGCTTGGTTTTCCGTTTTTTACATAAAGCGACAAGCCACCAAATCTACCGCCCTGGCAAAGCAAAGCACCGTTGGTATTCGCCGTTGCTTCAATTTCGGCTGTCATTGTGTAAGAGGTGTTTTTGAGATCAATAAACACATCCACGCCAAGGCCTTTCATGCCTTCGGTGTAGGTGACCTCGTTGCGGCCTTCCATGATCATGGGGCGACCCATGGCTTTGGCACTCATGCGCTCAAACATTCTGTCGTCAAGTGGCAAAACATGGTATTTCTCTGCTTCTTGCAAGAATAGTGCCTGCATTTCTTTTAATTTCTCCGGATTTTTTTGCGCCAGGTTGTTCGACAAGCTGAAATCTTCTTTTGTATTGTATAAATCCCATATATCGTTGGCTAATGTGTTATAAGCTGTAGGCAGATAAGGAGCTTTGTGCACTGTTCTTGCGTACCAGCCGTTTTGGTAAATGGCCCTGTTGCCAAACATTTCGAAGTATTGTGTGCCGTGTTGTTCCGGAGCATCTGCAGAATTAAAAGAATACACAAGGCTGGTGCCTTCAATAGGATCTTGTTTAATGCCGTTCACCATTTTTGGAGAAGGGATGCCGCTTGCCTCGTAAACCGTTGGAGCAATATCAATCACATGGCCGAACTGAGAACGCACTTCACCTTTGGCTTTAATGCCCTTTGGCCAGTGAATAATCATGCCGTTGCGGGTGCCTCCAAAATCGGAAGCCATTTGTTTGGTCCAGCTGAAAGGTGCGTCGGTTGCAACGGCCCAGCCTGCTGAAAAGTGCGGATAGGTAGATTCAGAACCCCATTCCTCATAATGTTTTAACATGTCCTCCACGTTTTCAGTAACCAGATTGAAATAGGTCATTTCGCTGAACATGCCGTTCATTTGTCCTTCAGCGCTGGAGCCGTTATCTCCGGCTATAAATACGATCAGGGTGTTGTCCATTTCTCCCATTTCCTCGAGTGTACCGATGAGTCGCCCGATTTCGTAATCCGTATGTTCGGCAAAGCCGGCATACACTTCCATTTGGCGCGCAAAGAGTTTTTTCTCATTAGCAGACAGTTTATCCCAATCTTTTATTTCTTTTGGTTTTGGTGCCAATTGAGTGTTTTGAGGAACCACCCCCATTTTTTTCTGACGGGCCAGAATTTCTTCTCTCAACACATCCCAACCTTTATCAAATTTGCCCTTGTATTTATCAATGAAAGCTTTCGGAGCGTGGTGTGGGGCATGCGTGGCGCCGGGTGCAAAATACATGAAAAAGGGTTTGTCAGGTTGAAGCGTCTGCTGCAACTGCACCCATGAAATGGCCTGAGTGGTCATGTCGGTGGTGAAATGGTAATTCGGATCCTTTGGTGTTTCTACCATGGTTACCCCGTCATAAATAAGCGGAGCCCATTGATTGGTTTCCCCACCAAGAAAACCATAAAATTTTTCGAAGCCCGAGCGGGTTGGCCAGCGATCTTGAGGACCGTTATTCGATATTTCCCAGGCCGGTACTTCATGGCATTTTCCGAATTGTGCTGTGTTGTAACCGTTTTGCCGGAGCACTTCTGCCATTGGAGTAATGGCTTGAGGGCGTACAGAAGTGTAACCGGGCATGGTACTGGCGAGTTCAGTAATAACACCCATGTTGTTGGAATGATGGTTGTAGCCGGTTAAAAGGGCCATGCGTGTTGGAGCACACAGGGCCGTGGTGTGAAAGCGGTTGTAACGCAGTCCGTTTTGAGCAAGTCTATCCATGTTGGGCATATGAGCAGGGCCACCAAATGTTTCTGAAACACCAAAGCCCATATCGTCGATCAGTACCACTAAAACGTTGGGTGCATCTTTGGGTGCTTTAACTTCAAAGCGTTCAGGTGCCTTGGTGTTCCTCACATCAAGTTCTGTGTATTTTTGTCGTGCAGGTTCAGGTATGGGAAGAATACTCCGGTCGAGTTCGCCTTTGATAGCGACTTCAGTTGACGTGTTTTGTTCAAGATGCTGTTTGGAATCGCTGCAGGCAGAGGTCAAGCAAACAGCAAGTCCAGCTAGAACTTTAAGGAGTTGTATTTTCATAAAATGTAAAGTTGATGCGTGTTAATAAAGGTGAGAGATTAAAATGTAATATCAAATGATAAATCTCATGTGAATTGATTTAAAAGAATAAAATTGTATTTGTTGAGTATTGTAAATGATAATCGGGGATTAAAAAAAGTGTCTGACCCCAATTTCAGCCGTCCATTGGTATCGGGTGATAAAATCGCCATACAGGCCCGCACCTGACTTTGCCCAGAGGTTAAATTTTGGCAGAGGAGCATAGGCCAATCGCGCCTCTATGTTTAGGGCTTGTTGACCTCTGATGTAATCCATAAAATACTCAGGTGAGATAACGACCCAGGATTTTTTTGATAAAAAATAAAGGAGAACCAACTGCAATTTAGAAAAGCTGAGATCACTCCTCGCCTCATCACCACTAAAGGAATTGGCCTGCTGCAAAGTGCCGGCGAACAGGAGGCGTTTGGGAATCAAAAAACGGGTATAGCTGCCCATAAACAGAAACACGTTTTTGCCGCTTCCCAATAGCGGCGATTGGGCGGTGTTTAAACTGACTTCAATAGAAAGTGTTAGGGCTTCTTTTTTGGATTGGTAAATTTTATAACCCAATAGCCGAAAACTGATATCACTTAATCCGAATTGTTTGTAATCGGTGGTGTTTTTTGAGTTGTAAACCACAGGAATGTCAATACGGCTCGTGAATCTTTTCCCGATTTTGATAACAGATCGCAAGGTGGTAATGTTGAGGTTAATGCCGTTTTCAAAATGCTGGTATTCGCTGAAAAGTTCTACCCTCGATAAAAACTGGGTTGGATCTTCTGCCACCTTTTGCTCTTCCTGATGAACAAGAGAATCCTGTTCCGTTTGTGAGTAATGGTTCTGCACAAACAATAGCATTAGTAAAAACGTTAAACGGTATTTCATGTTCATTTAACCAAGGTATTTCTGACTCCGGGTGTTAAAAAATTCCCCGATAAAATCAAAACCCAAATGCTCTCTAACTGCGGCAAGAGACCATGTCAGGCCTCCTTACCCGCCACCTTTATTTTCCCGCTTTTTGCAGCAGCTTTGAGGGCGGCGTAATCTTTGTCGTTTTGTTTGGCGTAAGCGTTTGCAAAGGCATACATGGCTTCATCCAATTCATCGCTGTTACCAACATATCCCGCAATTAAGGCTGCATCTCCCGATTTGGCATGCGCTTGCGCCAGGCTCCAGGCGCACAGTTTGCCATATTGGGGCAGGTTGTTCACATTAATTTTTTCTGAATCAAATTCTATACCACCTTTCATGTCGCGCAGTTGCCGCACGTAAAATTGAAAGCCATTGATATCCCCCCAGCTTAAAAAAATATCCGGTGCTGCCTGAATCAGTCGCTGACCTTCCACCACGCGCTGACCGTGGTTTTTGTAATTGGTTTTTTTAAGAAATGGCTCAAGTACCGAGGCGTTAGCTTCTTTTAATTGCAGGAAGAGGGGATCATCCTGATGGTTACCCATGAGAAGAATCACCCAGCATCGGGTGCCCACGCTGCCAACGCCCACCACTTTGCGGGCAACATCCACCACCCTGTATTTTTGTAGTAAATATTTCCGGTCTTCGCTCAAATTGCTGGTGTATGACTCAAAAAAAAGTCCGACAGCCTCTTCAATGGGGAGACCTGTTTCTGTTTTTGTTTCCCTTACCAGAAAAGGTGCATTTTCACGCAGTCTGTATTTTTCATCTACTAAATCGGTGAGTTTGCCCAACACTTGCATGTGGGTGCGTTCCCGGGCTTTTTTCATTATTTTTTCAGCTCCGGCTCTTGCCGAATCATTCAAGGAGTCTAAAATATTTTTTTCGTTGATGCTGTCGTAACGCAACTGCAAATACCCCATTTGTGCATACTGTTTCATGCGTTTTCTATACTGCGCACTGGCTTCCAGAACGGCTTCACGACAAACGTCTTCACTGGCTCCGAGTGACCTTCCTCCAATCACCATGCTGGCAACAAGGCGTTTTAAATCCCATTCCCATGGACCGGTGAGTGTTTCGTCGAAGTCGTTAATTCCGAAAATCAGGTTTCGCTCTGCTGAGGCAAAAACCCCGAAGTTGGCCATGTGCGCATCACCGCAAGACTGAATGGAGATACCACTAACCGGACCAGTGGATAGGTCCTCGGCCATAATGGCGGCGGCTCCACGTAAAAAAGCAAAGGGTGAACTTAGCATTCGGGAATAACGAATCGGGACCAATGCCTGTAAACGGGTTTTGCCTTGTTTTTCAAGAATTGCTACTGGATTGCTGCGTTTAGAGTTAGGTTTAAATTCTCCCAATTTGGCGCGGGGAAGTTTGGCGCGCAGGGCTTTGCCTTTTTCTATACGTTCATCAATACTTTGGGGTTTGGATAGAAAATGATTTAAAATCTTACTTCTCATTTGTGTTGAATTGTTTTGCCAAATTAAACAATGAAAATTGAGAACGCTAACTGATTTTAATCATGGCATTCTGGGTGCATGAAAGCAATTCATCCGGGATTAAAAGATGTGAAGTTTTTTGTATAGTTCGCGGTAGTTGCTATTGTTGGGATCCAGACGATATAAAAGTTCAGCGTACTTCAGGGCTGATGATACATCGCCGCTTTGGAGATAAAAATAAGCCAGGGCATAATTTAGTTTTGAAGAAGCGGGATGCATGGCGCAACCCTTTAATAACACATTCTCTGATTTTTTGCTTTGTCCCATTTGCCAGAGCAGCAAACCGTAATTGTAATACAGATCAGCTTCATGATCGCCTAATTTTTCAGCTTTTTCAAAATGAATGGCAGATAATTGCGGGTTCTTTAATTCGTTGTATAACAAAGCCAGATTGTAATGCGCGCGGCTGTTGTTGGGGTCTGCAACAAGTGCTTGTGTTAAGGTGTTCAGCGCTTCGGTGTTTTTTCCTGCTGCATTGTAAGCTGCTGATAGATTAAGTCTTGCGTAATTCATCAGACTGTCTTTTTTAAGGCCACGGATATAATGTTTAACCGCACCAAGGTAATCTTCGTTTTGCAGATCAAAATCTCCGGCCATTACCGCGCCTAAAGCAAAATCGCGGTTGTAATGCAAATAGGCTTTATTTTCGGCATTGGCAGACGCAAATGCAGCGCCGTATTCATTTGGTAACACCTCCTTGCCATAACGATGGTATAAGTCGGCTGCTGCAATGCGCACGGCTCTCACTTTATCGTTCAGGCATTTCGCTGCATGTGTAGACCAAACCTCCGCCGGAAAATTCTCAAGGGCACGAAGCGCTCGGTATCGCAGCATGGCAAAGGGGTCCTCAATACTTTTCAGCAAGGCCTGGGCGCCTTTGGGTCCGGGCACCTTGCCCAAATAGTAAATTGCGGTGGCTCTGGCAATTTCCGGTTGAGCCGTGTCAGCCAAAAGTTTAATCAGGTGCACTTCGCTTTTAGTATCGAGCAAACTACCGGGTAACAAATCATCTGAAAAATGATAAACGCGTTTTGATCCGTACCATTTTTTAATGTTCCCGGCCGCCCAGCTTGCCGATTGTTTGTTATGGCAGCTGTTACAGGTGTTTGGTGTTTTGTAAATAAGCGATTGATCGGGACGCGGAATTCTGAAACTGTGATCACGGCGATGGTCATTGCCCATGTAAGTTTTTTGTGGCATGTGGCAGTTAATGCACTGTGTGCTTTCGCCTTTGCCTTTGTGAAAATGATGTTGTTCGGTATCGTATTTGGGTTCATGACAGCTGAGACACATGGCATTGCCTTCTTTTTTCAATTTTCCGGAATGGGGATTATGACAATCGCTGCATTTTACCTTGTTGTGAAACATTTTGCTTTGAGCAAAGGAGCCGTATTCGTAATCCTCATTATTGATTTGTCCGTCGGCAAAATAATGTTCATTGCTGATTACTTCAGGAATAAAATTGTCCAAGAGTTCTTCGGAGTGAAGCAATTCTGCTGAAAGGTCAGTTTTTCGGGCATGACAAGGGGTACAGGTGTTCAGTTGCAATCTATTGTTTTTGTCTTTGCCATAGTGTAAACCTGAGTGGTGAAGTCGTTCCCCTTTTTGGTAGGCCTCAGATTGAATGAAAGAAACATGAGTAGACCCTGCGCCGTGACAACTTTCACAGGCCACATTGATTTCACTATAGGTGCTGGCATAGGTATCACTTTCAAAGTCGTAGTTCTTTTTAAAATTAGTAGAATGACAAGAAGCACACATGGTGTTCCAGTTTTGGCTGTTGCCGGTCCAATGCAACCAGTCGCTTGGGTGTATTTTTTGACCCGCATACTGGTGAAACCATTTTTGGTTGCGGCTATCCCAACTTAAACGTGTGGCTTGCAATTGGCCCTTTTCTGTTTTTACAAGATACTGTTGCAATGGAAAATAACCGAAGGTATAGGATAAAGTATAAGTAGTTTGGGCGCCATCTATTTCATTCGTCTTGAGCAAATACTGATGATCTTTCACCAGAACTTGATTCATAACGCCATCCAGTTTAAAAGGACCTGAATTTAAGCGGCCTAACACTGTTGAGTCATTGACTTCTTGCATGGCCAGATAGTGATCTGAGCTTAACCAATCCATGTACTCTGATGTATGGCATTGTTTGCAGGCGGCAGAACCTACAAAAACGGTTTGATTTTGCAGGGAATCGTTAAGTGGCAATTGGGATGAGGGTGCCTGGTTTTCGCAGGAAAAAAACAAGAAGAGCAGGGCAACACTAAAACAAACGGAAAAACGAATTTTATTTTTAACCATACGTTTTATTACGAGATATTAAACCCGCTTTACCGATTCTTTTTTAAGATGCTGATTCAAAAAGGCCTTATCTGGAATGAAGTTCTTGCTGAAGGTCAATTAATGGCTGCTGGTTTATTTTTGCTATACCCAATTCAGGACGGTCGAGCACCAGTATCATCCAAATAACCACACCAAAAATAAGGGCCAGGATGAGGTTAAGGAGATAATTGATTTTACCACTCACGCCAATCTGATAACCCAGTAAAAGCATACAAAACACGGTGATGATGCTTAAGATGACAAGAATTGAGGTTGGAATTTTGTAATTCAAGGCAATGATTTTGCGTTCGTGAAATGTTTCAGATACCGAAATGATGGAAGATGCATAAAGCGAGTAGGCTTCTGAACTACGGTCGATGGTATTCAGGTACTCGGCACTTTTCCATAATTCATCAATGATTTCAGATGAGCGGGTTAACAAAAAAGGAACCTTTTCGCGGTCATTAAATGCTGTTAATCGAATATCAACATATTCTTTCAACAGTTGCCGGGCGGGTTTTTTTAAGGAATCAGGAATGAGTCCTGCCAAATGGTAAGCCGAGCGTATTTCACCCGATTCTTTTAACACCAGTTCTTTTCTCGCGCCGTATCGCGATTCAACAATTTGAAACGTAAAAGCCAGTAAAAAGGCCAACAAGGCAAAACTAGCGCCTACTATCGAACCAATTGGACCTTCTTTTACTTCTCCGGCGTTTTTTATGCTGCGTTTTGCATAACGTTCGCCTAAATAAAGGGGAATTAATACCATGATAACCGGTACGATATACAGCAGAATGATCATTAATGTGCTCATAATACAAATGTAATAAAGCAATTAGTATTTCCGTAAAATCATGAATTTGACTATGAGCGGTAAAATTTAGTGTACCGGAGGGCTGGGGTAATTTTTTGTTACCTTAGCAAGATGAAATTACCGGCGATTGTTTTTTTGTTTTTACTCACGCCGCTTCTGGATTTGGCGCAGTGTGAAGTAAAAAACAGAGTGTTTCCTGATCAAACCATGTATTATTATTTGGAGCCGGTGGTATTTTTTCAAACCGAAACAAACCGCTTAAGGGGCAACCTGATTACGGATAAGGAAAACTATTTCATTCAATTTATGCCCGAGCCTTTTCCACCAAAGTCGGAGAACAAAAAATTCAAATCTCCCGCAGTGGTGCATTTATCCAGTGGCACCACATATACTTTGGACTATTATGATTATCGCTATCGCCGCACAGATTCTACACTTGCTATGATGTTTTTATTGCCTAAAAAACAACTAAGTGAATTTAAAGACAATGATATTGTATGGGTTGATTTGGATGTGGAAGATGAAAAAGGGCCAAGGCATTATGTTTTTGTGATGCACAAGGCCGTTGTGCGGGAGCAAATGACTTGTCTGGAGTCAAAATAAATTGTTTTTTACAGTACTTCAAGGCTTGGCAGGATGAAAAATCCGTTCGATGTAACCAAAGGGATTGTTCAAATTCAGATTGAATTGCACCGCGTTGTTGACGGTGTTGCCGCCTTGTCGGGGAATGAATTCATTCGTTAGATCGACGTCGATTTGTAAATCATCAGTAAAAGAATAACCAATGCCAAGTGTGAGCATGTTGCGGTCGAACACATCGGGACCGGTAACATTCGCCTGAGTTTTGAAGAACACTTCCTCAGAAACAAAGGCAAAAAATGTACCGGCACGAATGTAGTTGCTGTTGAGGGGCTTTGTGAATTTAAACATTTGCCGGTAACGAAACACGTCTTCGAAAACTCCGCTACTGTTTTCAATGATTCTGTATTCTATTCTTCCCCGTGTGGCCGTGATATTTTTAATTTTGTTGAAATAATACATCGCCTGCCCTGAGAAGCGAAATTCAGGATACTCCCGTTGTCCGATCTCCGGCACATAACTGTTGGTGAAATACTGAGCAACAGCACTCATTTTCCATTTGGCCGAAAAAAAATAATGGAGTTGAGCGGTTCCTGCGAATTGGGTGAATTTAGAAAGGCGACTGCGATCATCGGGTGTGTTGCTGAAGGAACTGCCCAAATCCAGCTCAAGTGCAAAGGCCTGACCCAGCGGATGTGTGAACTGAACTTCGTTCCAGAATTGCTTGTAAAAGGTGTTTTGTGCGTTATACCCCTGAAAACTATAAGCACAAAAAAAGGCTAATAGCAGTTTAAAGTGTTTAGAGAAATGTATGGTTTCACCTTGGCGCATTTGGTTTCAAAAGTAAAGGAATAATTGATAAGCTTGTTTTTGATTTACCTTGACAATTCCCATACCCTTCTTCGTGTTCGTTTGGGGTCGAGTCGGAATTTCTTTTTCCCCCAAATGGCATTGGTGGTAAAACTCACCGCAAGAACCGGTACCGAAACCAAAAATAAATTAACCCCGAAGTTCGAAACCTGAGGGTCCTGACTCATGGCAATAAAGGGGCTGCAAAGCAAGGTAACGTATGAAACCGACAAAATGGTACTGGTGATTTTGTTCAGGGGTTGTTTTTTTGCCTT
>JALOMJ010000166.1 GCA_025455485.1 Bacteroidia bacterium
GGCATGGTCGGAAGGGCCTTAACGTCAGAACTTTTAAAGAAGGGACATAGCGTGGGTTGGTTGGTAAGAAATAAGATGACTGAAGAACATGTTACCATTTACCGATGGCAGCCCGAAAAAAATCAGATAGATTTAAGGGCTTTTGAAAACACCGATCATTTGGTGAATCTCAATGGTAGTAACATTGCCGGAAAGTCTTGGACCAAAGAAAATAAACAAGAAATTTATGATTCAAGGATAAAAAGTACGGAATTTTTACTGGAGACCATCAGGAAAAACAAAATCAAATTACAGAGTATTTGCGGAGCATCAGCTACCGGTTACTACGGAAATGAAACCGCTGAGGCTTGGTGCGATGAAAATACTCCAGCAGGCAAGGATTATTTAGCCAACGTTTGCTGTGACTGGGAAAAAACTTATTCAAATACGGCTGAAATTACCTCACGTTTAGTGATTTTAAGAATTGGCATTGTGCTTGGACAACAAGGCGGAATGTATGCCAGGCTATTGCCTCTTTTTAAAGCAGGATTGGCCGCTGTTATTGGAAATGGAAGAAATTATATTTCATGGGTGCACCTGCAAGATTTAGTGAGAATGTTTGTTCATGCCATTGAGAAAAATACGGTGCAAGGTATTTACAATGCCACCGCCTCAAAACCAGCAACTTTAAGCGATTTTACCCACCTTATGGCCAAAAGCCTGAACCGAAAAGTGTGGTTACCAAATGTGCCCGCCTTTGTATTGCAAATTTTAATGGGCGAGAGAGCCTCGTTGATTGTTAAAGGGTGCAGAGTAAAAAACGACAAAATCAAATCTACATTGTTTGAGTTCAATTACCCCGATTTAAACTCTGCACTCATGGCCTTGGCAGATCAGAAAATCCAACGCACGTCATGAGTGTCGACTTCCTGCTCTTTGCCTTGCAAGTCCTCTAGAAGTAATAAACCACTGGGTGCAGTGCCGTTTACCTTCATAATCAAGGATTTTCCATGGATACTAAATTCCCTCCACTCATTCAACCCAAACATTAAACTTTGGTAGAGGCTCTGTATTTGCAAGCGTTTTCCTGATTTCAGGAGTTTATAATATTGATTGAGGGCATTACAAAATGCAAACATGATTTCCTTTGGTTCAAAATCACAAGCAGAAAATACACTCAAAGAAGCTGCATTAAGTTGCTGATCAAATTTTTTTTGATTAACGTTTATGCCTACTCCTACAACAGAACTGCTAATTTTATTTTCGATGACGTTGTTTTCAATTAGAATGCCACACACCTTTTTGGAATTGACAAGAATGTCATTCGGCCATTTTATTTTTATGTCAAATTGACCTTGCTTTAAAAAGGCCGCAATTGTGTCATAACACGCCAAGGCTGAAATCTGATATAAAAAGCGCTGATTTTTAAGTTCAAGAAATGTGGGAAATAAAATAACCGACATGGTTAGGTTGCGCCCTGGCTCTGAACTCCACAGTTTTGACCTCTGACCACGTCCATGCGTTTGTGCCCCTGCATACACTACTGTTCCTTCTCTTGGCTTAACGTTCTTTAACAGCTGCATGGCATAAGAGTTGGTGCTGTCTACGTTGGGTAAAAAAATGAGATTTCTCCCTATTATTCCTGTCAGCATTGCTTCAAATACCTTAAATTTGTTACTTGCCGCAAACCTAATAAAAATTAGAATTTCCAGCACACAATATCCTCTTATATGGCCATTAAAAAGGTAACTACGCCCATTCGAAAAAAAAAACCTGCCTCAGGTGGCAGAAAATCAAGTGCCCCGGTAAAAAAAGCCGTGTCTAAAAAAACAGAAAAAGCTGCCGAATTGCTTGAAAAAGCGAAAGAAATAAAAGAAGCCAACGTACTTGCCAATCTTGACAAGCAGCGTAAAACCGGGGTAAAACGACCAAAAAAGAAGTCAACATCCAAACAAACGATAGATTTACTGGATGCGATAGTGGAAGGCATGCAAGAACGCAAAGCCAAGAATATTACAATACTGAACCTAAAAGGTATAGAAAACAGAGTAAGCGATTATTTTGTGATTTGCGACGCCGATAGCAATACCCACGTTAATTCCATTGCTGATGCTATAGAAGAAACGGTTGAAAAACTAAACGGGGAAAGGGCTTTTCATTCAGAAGGGAGGCATAACGGGGAATGGATACTCATTGATTACATAAACATTGTAGCCCACGTTTTTCAAAAAGAGATCCGCGAACATTACAATCTCGAAGGCCTTTGGGGAGATGCAGAGATTACCAACATCAATTAATTATAGAGACACACAAGCAAATGAGCGAAGAAACTAAAGAACAAACAGACAATACTAAAAGCAATAACAGCAACGGTCCTTCTCCCGAAGAAGAACGCAAGCGCCAGTTCGAGCGCATGAAGGAAAAATTCGGGAAACAAAATCCACTAAGCGGAGGTAATAAAGGCGGAGGCAGCGGCAATAATTTTTATTGGATTTACGCCGCTGTGGTGGGCGTGTTATTATTTTTTGTGTTTTACGGAAACAATTTTAATTCCCGTTTAATTGAAGTAAGCCAGGGTAAATTTTACCAGGAAATGCTATCTAAAGGTGATGTGAAGGATGTTGTTATTGTAAATAAAACAATTGCCAGAATTACCATTAATCCAGACTCCGCCTACCAATGCGATCGTTACAAAAATGAGAAAGGCGTTTCACTGTTTCCTGATAAAAATTTTAAAGGCCCTCACTTTTTTATTACCATTCCTTCCATTGATAATTTTTTGGCCGGTATGGAAAAAGTACAAAGCGAGGCCGGTATACCTAAAGACAAACAGATATTTGCCAGAAGTGTGGAAGAAACCAATTGGATGAGCGATCAGCTAACCTGGTTACTGCCTATTTTAATTATGGTAGCCATTTGGGTGTTTATGATGCGGCGAATGAGTGGCGGATCCGGCGGTGGACCCGGACAAATATTTAATATCGGGAAATCAAAAGCCACTCTTTTTGACAAGGACACCCACGTGAACATCACCTTCAACGATGTAGCCGGATTAGACGGGGCCAAAATGGAAGTGATGGAAATTGTTGACTTTTTGAAGAACCCAAAAAAATATACCGACCTCGGTGCGAAAATCCCAAAAGGTGCATTATTAGTAGGCCCTCCAGGTACCGGTAAAACCTTATTGGCTAAAGCCGTTGCGGGAGAAGCCAAAGTGCCTTTCTTTTCTTTGAGCGGTTCTGATTTTGTAGAAATGTTTGTGGGTGTAGGGGCTTCACGTGTGCGCGACCTCTTTCGCCAGGCCAAGGAAAAAGCGCCTTGTATTATATTTATTGATGAAATTGACGCCATTGGACGCGCCCGCGGAAAAAGCATTTCTGCCGGTGCCAATGATGAACGTGAGAATACCCTGAACCAATTGCTTACCGAAATGGATGGTTTTGGAACCAACAGTGGTGTAATTATTTTAGCTGCCACCAACCGCGCCGATATTCTCGACCGTGCTTTGATGCGCGCCGGACGTTTCGACCGCCAGATTTACGTGGATATGCCGGATTTGAACGAAAGAAAAGAAATCTTTAAGGTGCATTTGCGTAAGATTAAAATTGACGAAAGCGTTGAAATTGATTTTATGGCCAAACAAACACCGGGCTTCAGTGGAGCGGATATTGCCAACATTTGTAACGAAGCCGCGCTGATTGCAGCACGTTCGAATAAAAAGGTGGTGCAGCGTCAGGATTTTCTGGATGCAGTGGACCGCATCATTGCCGGTTTGGAAAAGAAAAACAAAATCATCACCCCTCAGGAAAAACGCGTGATTGCGTTCCATGAAGCCGGGCACGCTACGGTGAGCTGGATGTTGGAACACGCCAGTCCGTTGGTTAAGGTGACCATAGTGCCTCGTGGAAAATCCTTGGGTGCCGCCTGGTACTTACCCGAAGAGCGACAAATCACCACGGTTGATCAGATTATGGATGAAATGTGCGCCGCTTTGGGTGGAAGGGCTGCAGAGGAAATTATTTTTGGAAGAGTAAGTACAGGCGCTTTGAGTGATTTGGAAAAAATCACCAAACAAGCGTACGCCAGCATTGTGTATTATGGCCTGAACGAAAAAATAGGAAACATCTCTTATTACGACAGTTCAGGACAAAGCGAATATTCTTTCAGCAAACCCTACAGCGAAACCACAGCCAGAACCATTGATGAAGAGGTGAAAAAGATGACGGATGTGGCCTACGCCAAAACCAAGCGTATTTTGCTTAACAACAAAGAAAAGCTGACTACCCTTGCTGAAAAACTATTGGAGAAGGAAGTTATTTTTAAAGAGGACCTTGAAGATATTTTTGGTAAACGGCCATTTGATAAACCCGAAGAACCGGAAGTAAAAAAGGTGGAAGCACCACAGGTGAATCCACCGGAACTAAACGCCTAAGAAAATGAAACGCCATCTCAAAAAGATGGCGTTTTTGTTTTACATTCTTTCGGGTACCTGTATGCCCAG
>JALOMJ010000167.1 GCA_025455485.1 Bacteroidia bacterium
CCTATGTGAAGCAGCATGGTATATTTTTCACCAACGATAACCTGAGCAAGTTTGCCCTTTGGTATGTAAAACAACAGTTTGGCGAAACCCTGGAGCATGATTATATCGTGTTGGATCCTGCAGGGGGAAGCGGCAACCTTATCAGCAGTTGGAAGGGTAAGCTAAAACATAAAATCATCAGCGAACTGCAACCCGATTTGCTGAAGATCATTGACCGGCGCATGCGTGCGGACCCCTGGCATATTGACCACGGCTTTACCATCGTGCCCAAAACAAGCGAAGGAAAAGGGTTGAATTTTTTAGACCAAAGCGCAGAAAGCTACGTGAAGGCATTGCGGGAGGAACTGGCCACCAAACAAATACAATTGGATAAGCCTTTGGCTTTTTTATTGAATCCACCTTATAAAAATACCGATGAGAATGTAAAGGAAAGGGAAGCAAGTGATGCGGAATATGCCCTGAACCCGGAAATATTGGCGCTGACGGGGGAAGACGCGGGCAAGGAACGCTACTTAGCCTTTTTAGGACAAATACTGCTAATGAGCCGGTTGCAATTTGAAAATGGCGGTTTAAAACCTTTGGTGATGATTTTTACCCCCACAAGCTGGCTGATACCGCGCCCTACCTATGTGGGTTTCCGAAAAAGATGGGATGCCGGATTTGCCTTTCGGTGCGGTTTTATTGTTACAAGCAATGAATGGTTTAAATTGGATGGTAAGTGGCCGTTGGCGTTTACGATTTGGGAGTATGCGCCGGCTGAAATCCGTGAAGCCAACAGGGTGGTTTTATCTGATTTGACAGGTTTGAAAAAGACTGCACTCAATATTGAATGGAACGCGCAACCCAACCAATTAAATTTTTCTTTAAATGGATTTCTGGAAAATGCGCCTTTGGTACGCATGGATAATTCAAGAGGGGATATAAGAGAAAAACTACCCTATATTTTAAGGGGGGAAAAAGAAATTAGACAGACGAGGTATGATTACAGTACGGCAAAAAGCAAAAATCAATATGATAAATTAATTAGCGGTTTTCCATTAAAAAATGTTGATAATCATTTTGAATTAAAACGTGTTTGCGGTAGTTCCGATGGTGAGTTTATCGGATTTATGGATGATTTGACACCTGTAAGAGTTAAGCAGGACGCTTTAATTAGAATGAGTACTTTACCTGATAGAGTTTGGTTTAGGCTTGATACAGATTTTAAGGGGACTAACAGAACAAAAATATTTAACGGTCCTGCTATAATAGAAGTTATTGCGCCTATGATATTGATTCGAGTAAAGTCTTAAACACGTGGTTTTCAATAACAAAAGTGTTTAATGGAATGTATCCTGTATGGGCCAACCAATTTGATATATGGGCGCCCAAGCTGCCCCAAGACAAAGAAGCCGCATTTTATGCTCTCTGCTTTGCCTTTGTATTGGCGGAAAACCGCTGTGTGGTCACAAAATTTGAAGCAGACAACCCTGTTGCGGGGGCGCCGGAAGTATTTGTAAATAATCCATTAAGCACGAATAATGACAGTAATTTTTGGGCTACTACCTTATTACCTTATGTAGAAGCATCAGGCGAACCTGTTGCGCTTTCACTCGTAAAGGCGGTAACAGAACTTTACCGCTATTGGAATCATAACTACACAAAAGGGCAGTTTATTTATAGTATAGGTTTACACGATGAACCTTATTTTAAATATTTCGACTATCCTGATTTTTTGACTCCAAATAGTGGCCTGATTCAAATAAGGAAATATGCAGAAATTCATCAGGAGTTAGATTTATTGTCCCGTTTTGAGGATATACAATTGGCCGCCAAGGCGGTTAAAAAAGCGGTTTATGAAATATTAGTGAAGGATTGCGGGTATTTTGAATAGTGTATAACAATTTCATTATCAATTGATATTTAGTGGATGTTGGCTTTTTTAAAGAGTGAATGGCTTAAAGGAAATCTTTAAAATTTTTAGAAGGTTATGAAATATCAAATAATCAAACTAAAATTGCACAATTCTAGATGTCAGTTTTTTTAGAAAAATCCAAACAAAACTTAAATGCAGGCGACTTGTTGTTAAAAAACAGTTTGCCTAATTCTAGTGTACATTGCTCCTATTATGCAACAGTTCAGTATATGTTACACATTATTTATAAAATACTTGGTAACTCAAAAACTGAATTTGATTCAGGAGCAAGAAATAACAATGAAGGAACGCATGATTGGGCTGGCAAGTTGGTAGGAATTGCATTGGCCAAAAAGTCTCAAGAAGATTTTAAATGGTTTCAAAGGAAGTTTCCTGAGTTAAAATCTATTAGGAAATGAAAGTGGCAGGAAAATTTTGCAGGTTGTAAATATAGTTTGTTGTAATGAATTTTGCAATGAGAACCGAAACGGAAGTGGGCTCTGCTGGGGAGCAACCCACCAGGGATAGGTTTCTCGCCAGGAGAAAGTAGACAGCAGGTATCTTTTTCGGTATCTGCTGTTTCATTTTTGTATTCTTCTTTTTTATCATATTACTTTCTATTGGCCACATGCCTAAGAAAACCCCTATGCAACCATGAGTTTTGATGGGGTTAAATTCTTGATGGCTTCGTGTGGCCTTTTTTCATTGTATTCATTCCTGAATTTATCTGCTATTTGCTGTGCTTTTACAATAGATGGGAAAATATTCGCATCCAGCACATCCTCCCTAAATGTCCTGTTCAGTCTTTCTATATAACCGTTCTGCTGTGGCTTTCCGGGCTGTATTTGCTCCCACTTAATTGAGTGGTCCTTCATCCATAATTGAAATAATTTACTCCTGAATTCAGGACCATTATCGGTTCGTATGCGTTCTGGTTTTCCGTACATTTCAATTGCATTTTCAAGGTGTTCAATAACCATCCGGGCTGGTATGCTCGAGGATATTTTTGAGGTAATGAAAAACCGGCTATAATGATCAACAACATTAAAAACCCTTATCCGACGTCCATTTTCCAAAGCATCACTCATAAAATCCATAGCCCATTCTTCATTCGCTTTCAGGCAAATAGGCAATGGATTGGACTCAGCCTGTATTCTTCTTGAGCGGGTTTTTTGGAATAGGTTAAAACCAGATTGTACATAAATCCGGCGAATCCTGAATGCGCCAATTTCCGGATGATCCTTTTGCACAAGGGGAATTACTTTCTTCCGCCCCTTTCTGCAACCGGGTAATACTTTTTCAATAGCTTTTCTAACCACAGCATCCTTTTCCGGCATCTTCTTTTTGTAATATTTGCTGTTTCTGCTGGCTGACATTAATAGGCACGCCCTCGTGTGGCTCAGCTCCCATTTCAGCTTCAAATACTCCACACATTCTTCCTTACACGAAGGCGCTAAAGCTTTTTTGCAATTACATCCTTTAAGGCATCATGTTCAAGGCTTAAATTAGAATACATCTTTTTTAACCGCGCGTTTTCTTCTTCCAATTCCTTCACACGCTTAATTTCACTAATGGTCATACCACCATAACGTTTTTTCCAATTAAAAAATGTAGCATCACTAATGCCATGTTTGCGGCAGATATCGGTCACTTTAAGGCCAGCGTCCTGCTCCTGCAAAATCTCTAAAATCTTGCTTTCGGAAAATGTGTTCCTTTTCATCTTTGAAATTTTGATTGGTTAAAAATAAAAATCTATTTTTAACCTGCTCGAAATTCCAGTCCACTTACCCTGGGACTATTAGTTTCTAACCTCTGCTTTTCTCAACAAGCCACTCGACCTTATGTGGACAGCTTACTAAATGTAAATGACAGTAACTACAGAAAGAAGACAGACGTTTTGTTTGTTATAAACGGAATACCCTATGACCCAACGCAGGTAGACTCAGTTATTTCAACATACGACCAAAAACAATTGGCAGATGCCATGTTTCTATCCAGAGAAAAACAGTCATATCCATTTTACCGAGACGTGGCAGTAGTCGTTTTTGCATTTCGACAAAAAAACAAGATTAGGCGTAAATACTGGAAAGAAGCAAAAAAACTCTTTAGCGACCCAAATAAAACTTTTCCGGAGTTACTAATCGATAAAGAAACTATAGCTAACAATGAAGCTAGCAAAGCATTTCATTTAATCAAATTCAGGGACATAATGTACTTAGACATTAAACAGAACGAAAATGGAAAACAAGTTAGGATTTGGAGAACGGAATAAAAAAGGCCATGCGCCCAACATGGGGTTGCTGCTATGCTGGCTGGACAAATAAATCTTCATCTTTTTGTTTGCTATAAGCAGCAGTTCAGGCTTGACGTTTTTCAATTTGGCTTTTGGTAGTTTCCTTAGTATTTTTATCCGGGCTTCGGTTCCAGGCAGGAAGAACATAATTTCCGGCGCAGCAGCAAGCCCTTGCCGTTATAGAGCATGTTAAATGACGACACTACAAAGAATGA
>JALOMJ010000168.1 GCA_025455485.1 Bacteroidia bacterium
ACGGAAGCAAAACTCTCATAAGGTGAAGGCGCGTAAAAGTAGGAAATTCCCTTTGAACGTAACTTTATAATTTTTGAGAGGTATAAAATGGGTGATAAGTGGTGTAAGGCAAGGCCTATTCAGGCAATAAAAATGCATCCTAATTCATGATTTTTATCATGGGTATGCTTAAAACCTGTTTTGAAAAATGCCCTTGAAAATGATTAAATTTACATTAAGATAACGATAACCAATAGAAAAATGAAGAAGTTGTATTTAGTGTTTGGTTTAATAATGACTGTAATTACAGTTTACTCCCAGAAAATATGGGATGGGGGAGGTGTTGGAAATAATTTTAATACACCAGGGAATTGGGTAGGGGATGTTGCTCCTATTGCGGGTGATGATATTTTGTTTGATGGTACTAGCTCTAAAAATTGTACATTCAATGTTAATTTCGCAACTGGAAATTTCTCAATAAACTCTGGGTACACAGGAACAATCAACCTTGGCGCTCTTCAGCGAACGATTGGAGGAAATCTTGTCATTAATGATGGAACGTTTATTTCTACGACTAACCAATTAAACATTGGAGGTAATTTCACTTTAGGTGGAACAGGAACGTTTAATAGTAATGGTGGTACAGTATTCTTTAGAGTTAATAGTGCTTTTAGTCGAGTAATCAGTGGTTCTCCTGTTTTTAACAACTTAGTATTATTGGATTTTGGTTCTGGTGGTAGTTATAATTTTGATTTTGGTAATTCAACAGCAGCCAACCTAACCACCGACCAAGGCGGTGCTGGTTCAGCAGATTGGAATTATCAAGGAAACATCACTATTACACAGAATCTCTTTTTGGAATCTACTAATGTAGTTAATCCAACATCTAATTCAGGCGTTTTTACTTTTAGTGGCACTGGTCCAATCACAATTGATGCTGCATCAGGTGGAGTCCCTGCAGGTGCCAATATATTACCAAATGTTGTCTTTAATACAAGTGGTGATATTGATATGTTGGGAGACATTTCACTTAATGGGAATTGGACCTATATAGATGGACAATTAAACATAGGAAATGGCTCAACGGTTCATTTTTATGGCAGCGGAATTACCATGAGCGATAGCGCACGTTTCGAAAATTTAAGTATCGAATCAGGAGCCTCCATTACTTTCCCCGGAAGTGGTGCCTTTAAAGTTGCGGGTGATTTTAATAATTCAGGAACTTTTAATCCCCCAAACACCAGTTGTATGCTTTTGAACGGTGGGGCATCCGCAACGCAAAGTATTACCGGAACGCCCTTTTCGATTGGCAAAATTGAAGTGGCAGATGGAGCAAAAACTATTGAGTTAAATACTTCGGTAACACTATTGGATGTTTTAACTATTGGAGATAACGCAACACTGGATGCGAATGGTGGAAACCTAACTTTGAATGCAGCAGCCAATGGCGGCTTGAAAGCCAGGATAGCCCCTTTAGGTACAGGGGCAACGATTGCTGGAAATATCAATGTGCAAAATTTTATTCCCGGAGGAAGCCCGGGTTGGGCCAATTTGGGAACCCCGGGAGTTTTTGGAAAAACAGTGCTTGATTGGGACGGACAAATACCCATTACCTGCACTGGCTGCACATACGATTCCACAATTATAACACCTCCATTTACTTCTGTGTGGAAATGGGATGAGCTTTCAGAATCATATCAATTTGGTTTAGGTTCGGATCCGTTAACGCCTGGAAAAGGCTTTTACGTTTATGTGGCTTCAGATTTAATTACTGCTTCAGATTATACCTTGGTATACACAGGGCCGGCAGTGACTAATAACGTTAATGTTACATTAAACATTGGAACTTTTCAACTTTTTCCATTCACACCAAATCTTATTGCAAATCCTTACCCTTCTCCCATCCTATGGGATAACGTGTTTACTTCAAATGGCAGTAACACAGATTTAGCTTCAATTTATGCATGGAATGCTCAGGCAGGTGCATACTCCTTCTATGTGCCAGGAAGTGGCACCTCAGGTGCTGCTGGATTTGGGGCAAACGGGTTAATACCGGCAGGTCAAGCCTTTTTTTTAGATTTTGATATAAATAGCTTTGTCAATCCATTAACACTTACCTTTCATGAAAGCGATAAAGCCACAAGCAATAACAGCGAGATTTTTAAGTCTCAAAACAACAGCAATTCTGTAAAATTTAAACTCTTTCTGAACTGTCCGGGAGAAGAAGTGCAAAACACTCTCTTTCACTTCCACCCACAGGCCACAGAGAATTTTGATAATTATTACGATGCCCGACACATTTTTTCTACACCGGGGTATCAAGGTTACCCGGGCACCTATAACAAATACAACAGTATTTCAAGCCAATGGGGCGGACGGGATTATGCCATCAACACCTTGCCCGAGCTCAGCAAAACTTACACCGTTCCTGTTTTGGTTAAGGTGGCAACAAGCGGCTCCTACAGTGTTAGCGCAGGCGATTTTCAGAATTTTAATTCCTGTTTGGTGTTGCACGATAAACTAACGGGTGCTTATCATGACATGATGCAATCCCCTTATCACTTTCAAATAAACGACACCACATCAACTCCACGTTTTGAGCTGATTGTTTGTGAGGCCGGCAATTCAAACCCTACTTTTCTTGAAGAATTAAATGCCTCCAACACCATTTTTATTGTGCAGGATGGCAACTCAGCTTTGGTAAACACCAGGTTTGAAACCGAAACCAAAGCGGAGATTTCAGTATACAATTTACTGGGCCAAAAACTCATGAAGGACATTCAGGTGCAAGGCACAGAAACCAGCACGCGCTTGCCTTTGGATGTTACCGATCAGGTGATTTTTGTAAAAGTAAGCACCAATACTAAAGTGGTGACCAAAAAGCTGATTCTTGGAAGGTAACAAAGCCAAAAGCATTCAAATCTAATCTCGAATTTGGAATCTTGAATCAATTAGATGCATTTAAAGTAATCAAACACCTCAAGGCAATCTTTGCACTTGTATAAAGCTTTGCAGGCCGTGCTTCCAAACTGAGACACCATTTCGCTTTGTTTGCTTTTACACCTTGGGCAGGTGACTGATTTTGGTTCGCCCAGGAGCGCGGATTTGTCTTTTGTGCCTTCAGGCGGGGCAATGCCGTAGTTTTGAAGTTTTAATCTGGCCGCTTCGTTAAGCCAATCCGTTGTCCAGGCAGGATCGTAAACGGTGTTAATTTTAACTTTATCGAACCCTTTTTCGTGTAATTTTTTTATGACGTCATCTTCCATTTGTTTCATGGCCGGGCAACCACTGTAAGTAGGCGTGATGGTTACTTCAAGGGTAGTATCATTAAAATGTAAATCACGGATAACCCCCAGTTCAACAATAGAAATTACCGGTATTTCCGGATCGGGAATTTCATGGAGCCAGCCCATGACCTCGTCCTTATTTAAAATTTGAGAACTCAAAAAAATTAGTTTAGGTTGTTATAAAATAAACAAGGCGGCAATGCCAATAATCAACATAATGATGAGGTATTGCCAGAAATCTAGAAAGTAGGGGGACAGTTTTTTTATTTGTTCTTTCAGTCCCATGGTAAATTACCATTTGGCGTCGGGGTAAGCGCGCGGTAAGGATTGCATTTCCGCAAGAATAAAACCCAGGTGTTCGCTATGCAGGGCCTTTGCGCTTCCGCTATGCATGTAAACGTTTTCCGGCAAGGTGATGTTGCTTTCCTGCAAAAGGTTTTTTATCTCTTTTTCCCAGTCCGCTTTTATCTTTTGCAAGTCCGGCACAAAACCATTTTTTACCAGCTCTGCTTCTCCTTCAATGGGTTCAAACATATCGCCGGTATAAGGCCAAATTTCATGAAAAGCGTTTTGTAAACGCGTGAAACTTTCTTCGGTTCCGTTTCCAAAACGTTTTACCCAGCTAAAACTGTGGCGTTTGTGATAGGTAATTTCTTTCACAGATTTTGCGGCAATTGCCGCAAGAGTTGTGTCTTTACTTTTACTTAATTCTGTGTACAACAACAATTCATAAGCATCCACAAAAGCCTGCCGTAACATGGTTTGCGCATAATCCCCATTGGGCTGCTCGCAGATGAGGTGATTGTAAAAATGCCTTTCATTTCTGAAAAAGGCGAGGTCATCTTCACTACGGCCCTTGCCTTCCAGTTTACCCGCATAATCAAGTAAACTGCGCGATCGCCCAAAGAGGTCGAGTGCAATGTTGGTTAAGGCCAAATCTTCTTCCAAAAATGGGCCATGCCCCGTCCAGGCACTGATGCGCTGAGCCAAAATTAATCCGGAGTCGGAAATGCGAAGCAAATACTTGAATAAAATCTCGTTCATCTTATCTTACATGTGGCCTACACCATCGGGTATTTGGTAAAACGTAGGGTGACGGAATATTTTATCGTTGGCCGGCTCAAAA
>JALOMJ010000169.1 GCA_025455485.1 Bacteroidia bacterium
GCAGGCATTCGATATGAGGCCTACAACAACGTGATGCAGGGCTTCGACAGCCGTTACAAGGGGCAGGGCATTACCAACCGTTTTGCTCGTTACGAAGATCAATTGCTTGACATAACAATAGGAAACATTTACGATCAGTTTGGCAGCGGTTTGTTGTTCAGAACCTATTACGAACCCGGTTTGCTTTATGATAACTCACTCGATGGAATCCGCGTTATATCGCGTCCATTCAGGGGACTCACCTTTAAGGGTTTGGTCGGCAAACAACGTTCCTTCTTCACCGTTGGTCCGGGAATTGTAAGGGGTTTTGACGGAGAAATGAATTTAAAAGAATTGCTCGACAGTGCGGTGAGTTCCCGTTTTCCAACCATTATTTTAGGCGGAAGTTTTGTGAGCAAATACCAAACGGATCAGGACCCAAATTTTAATTTACCTGAGAACGTGGGCGCTTACGGTGGGCGAATAAATGTGATTACTGAGAATTTTAACTTTTTTGGGGAATATGTTTATAAGGAGAACGACCCAAGTGCAACTAACAGCTCTAATGTAAATGGTAAAACTTACTATTCTTATAAATTCGGAGACGGAATTTTTCTTTCAAGCTCTTATGCAATCAAGGGACTTACTTTTTTATTACAGGTTAAACGCATAGATAATCTGGACTACCGAAGTGACCGTGATGCCACGCTTCAAAACTTATTGATTAATTACCTTCCGGCCACCACTAAACAACACACCTACTTGATGCCGGCCTTTTTCCCCTACGCCACTCAACCAAAAGGAGAATTAGGCGGGATGGGAGAAATTCAATATAAATTCAAAAAGGGCAGCTTGCTGGGTGGTAAATACGGCACAGAAGTGACGCTAAACGGATCAATTGCTTACGGTTTAAAGCAAATAGGGGTTGACGATAGCACAACAGCCATGACCCTCTACAAGACCGATTACCTTGACGTTGGAGATAAATATTACCACGATGCATTTATAGAAATCAATAAAAAATTCAATAAGGTGTGGAAAGGCACTTTTATGTATGCCAATCAGTTTTACAACCGCAACATAGTTCAGTTTGGCTCTCCAAACGCCGGCTACGAAAATATCCTCTCTCATATCGCTGTGGTTGACCTCACATACAAATACAATTCCAACAGCGCCTTGCGGTTCGAGACCCAGGGCTTTTTCTCAGCCAACAAAACCAACCCCAATGCCGGAAGCTGGGCAACCGCCATGCTGGAATGGAGCCCGAACACCCACTGGTTTGTGGCCGTTTTGGATCAATACAACTTCAGTAATCCCAGCGAACCGCTTCAAATTCACTACCTGCTAGGTACCGCAGGGTATACCAATGGCCCCCACCGCATATCCATGAGTGTTGGCAAACAAAGAGCCGGTATTTTCTGTGTGGGCGGGGTTTGCAGAAACGTACCGGCAAGTAATGGAGTGGCTATTTCAATTACCAGCAGTTTTTAGTACCTTTAGAGCATGAAAGCACATAGGATTAATATCATTTTGACTTGTATCGCAGGTTTATGGTTAAATACCTCTTGCGATAAAATCAATACACCAATTCAAAGTCCTCAAACGCCATCAGATACGAATGTTTTTGTAAGAAAAGTGCTACTTGAGGATTATACCGGGCACACCTGTGGCAACTGCCCTAATGCAGCTAAAGTAGCAGAATCACTTTCAGAACAATACGGTGAAAATTTAGTTGTCTTGGCTGTTCATGCCGGGTTTTTCGCGAAAGTAAAATTGCCGAATTATCCTGCCAGTTACACAACTACTGCAGGCAATGATTGGGATGCTACATCTGGATTTGGAGTTAGCAATGTTGGAAATCCAAATGGCATGGTTAACCGAAAAAATTACGAAAACAATGGGCTAATTCAGAAAGAAACGAAGTGGCCTACGACTGTTGCATTGGCCATTAATGATACATACATATTGGGCTTGAAGCTTAAACTCAACTACAATGCTTCGACCCGAACTCTTAACACTAACGTTAAGGCTAATTTTAAAATTGGTTACAGCAACAATGTAAAAGTGAATTTGGTACTAACCGAGGATAGTATAATTGGCGACCAAACAGATTACACAAAATCCCCAGACCATATTCCCGATTATGTTTTTATGCACGTGCTCCGCGGAGCAATTAACGGCTCTTGGGGTACGGATTTAAAAAATGCTCCTATAAATGCTTCCGACTCTGTAAGTGTTGATTTTAATAATTTTGTTATTGATTCAAAGTTCAAAGACAAACAGCTTACAGTTGTAGCTTTCGCTTATGATGCCTTAACAAAAGAGGTTTTACAGGTTGAGAAAATGAAATTGTTAAGTAATTCCGTCAGTAAATAATTGGTAAATTGTGGCACTTGCAATATCATTGCGCCCCCTAGCGCTTTATTTTGTAAAAACTGAGGTAATATCTTCCTTTTTTACAACAATCCTAGTAAATCTATAATAATTAATTGTTTTAGAGCGTTTTGATTGCTAAAGTATACTAGACTTGAAACTGCACCCCTTTAGAGTTTAAGAGGCGCAGTTCATCATTCTTCTTACCTTATCGTTTATTCTATTGTCAAGTTAATGGGACACAATCATTTGCTTAGAAATTAAAACTTTTCCATTTGAGACCATAGTATAATAATATATACCAGCATTTAACTTTTCTGAACTAATTCTAACACTACTTTCAACTCCTGTTTGCAATCTTATAGTAAATAAACTTTTACCGGTTAAATCACTAATTAGTAAATCTGCTTGCGAGTACTCTGTAGGAACTAAATACCTTATCTCAGTTTCATCTTTGAATGGGTTTGGTACATTTTGTTCTAAGTAAAATTTATTCTGTATTTGATCAATCAAATTGTTGCCAGAAGGCAAATTTTTTAATCTTGTAAGGCTCTCATTCTGTAATTGCACAAGCTTTTTCAGTTCATTAAATTCTGTCTCAAATGAGTCAATCTTTATTTGTTGTTCTTGAATACTTGCAATTAGTATTGGGATTAAGTTTATGTAATTAATTGCCTTGAAAGTTGTTGTTCCTTTCGCATTCGTCTTACTCCCTTCACTACCCAGATTAACCACGTCAAATACTAATGACGGTAAGCTTTTTTCTAATTCCGCCACACTAAGCCCAAATTGAATATCAACAGGTAAATTTAGTGACGAATTGCTTTCTGAATTATAAGTAAATTTAATTGGTTTAAGCTCTTTAAGAATTGCAATAGGATTATTGATTTTGCCCGTTTCATTCATAAAGCCTGATTCTGCACATTGATAAAAAGTATTTGAAAAAGTTCCTCCATTAAAATAACTAGCAAGACTGCCTTTACCAAAAGCCGTAGAATAAAGGCCTAAATTGAATTCTAATCTTGATTGCTCTGAACCAAGAAATCTTCCTCCAATATAATTAGATGAGCCCCCGACAAAGACACCCCCAATATTTACAGCAGCTCCAGTTGCAAAGCCTTTTACCCCAGTACATTGCGTGTTTCCTGATGAAGATGCAGTTCGTTGAGCTTTTCCACATATTCCTATGCCTTCTGTAAGATTCCCCCCAGTACTTGCCTTATTGTTTAAGTTATAACCCATTAGTGAAGCATTAATGCCAAGTGCATTCGTACCCTGATATTCAAAATACCCACCCCAATGCGATGGTTCCATATAAATAGTACTAGAGCCTATAGGGTTATTAGTCATATTTGCATCATCTGTACTAAGGTGAAGTTTGTAATCAGGGTATATTGTTCCTATACCGATATTTCCATCAGTTTCATCTATCATAAATCGATACTCTGAATTTGTATGGTCATATATAATAAAATGCCCACCAGCTGGGGTATTATCATTGTTTAAAGAATATAATCCCCAATGATTACCACCATTATAAGTATTAATTAAATGAAGGCCGGCCCCACCTTGGTAAGTTTGTTTAATCATTATTCCATCTTCAGGGGTTGAAGTTTCAACTTCAAGCTTTTGGTCGGGAGTTGTTGTTCCTATTCCAACTGAATAGGTTGTGTTAATCGGATTTGTGGCACCATTCCATTGGGCATCCAATGTTAATGTAAGTGCCATTGTTGCTAATGTTATTACAGTTTTTTTCATGGCATAAGTTTTTGATACCATAAAATTAAACCATGAAGGATGCGTTTTTACTTAAGAAAAATGTCGCAAATGTTAAAATAGACAGAAGAAAGAAATCTTTACACTAAACCTGCCAAGGGTAAGACGGATTAGTTTAAATAGTAGATAATAATTTACAAATTAGCTTAATACTGCTCTCCTTCATTCGGAAAATCCGAACTTTTTACATCCTTTATATAGGATTCAAACGCCTTGCCCATGCTCTCATAGAGGTTAAGGTAACGGCGTAAAAAACGCGGGCT